>DATBDM010000132.1:0-3733 GCA_036269915.1 Solirubrobacteraceae bacterium
GCGGCGGAGAAGAGCTCGGCGCTCGACCGCGACCTCGCCCGCGAGGTGCTGCAGGCGGCGACGCAGCGCCGCCCCCTCCCCACCACCGCCCGGCGCGCCGCCGGCAAGGTCGCGGCGAAGTTCTGGATCGCCAACGCCGAGCTGGCCGGCGACGTCACGACGACGCTCTACGGCCAGGACCTCACGCGCCCGCTGGTCGAGGTCGTCGAGGCGGCCGGCCGCGCGATCGAGGCGATCGGCGCCTTCGGCTATGACCCGGTGATCGTCATCGACGACTCCGACGCGTTCACCCGCGGCGGCAGCGACGCCGAGCAGGCGCGGCTCGTCGAGGCGTTCTTCGGCCGCACGCTCAAGGCGCTGACCGAGCTGCCGTGCGGGCTCGTCCTCGCCTTGCACAGCGACTACGAGACGATGCCCGGCTACCAGGCCGCGCGCCGCGACTGGGGCGTCATCCAGCGCGTGCTCGAGGTGCCGGAGACCGTCTCCGGCCACCTGCGGCGGATCCTCGCCCGCAGGATCGAGCTGACCGCGGACGCGCGGCTGGACGAGGTGCTGCTCCCCGAGGCCGTCGAGGCCCTCGCCGAGCTCAACCGCGGCGACGCGCGGCGCAACCTGCGCACGGTCCTCGCGGTCGCGCACGAGGCGCTGGCGAGCGCGGTCGACCGCGACTCGGAGATCATCGACGCCGGCGAGATCCGCCGCGCCGCGACCAAGCATCTGCCGTGACCGCTCCCGAGCTCCCGATCCAGGACGTCTCCGGCGAGGACCGCCTGCGGGTCACGGGCGCGCCGCACTACCAGGAGGCGCTGGCGGCGGCCTCCGGGCCGAAGCGCTCCGGCGGCGTCACGGACCGGCGGCCGTTCGCCCTCGTCGCCGAGCCCGACAACCCGCACGACCCGCAGGCGATCGCCGTCCACCTCGAGGGCGGTGCGAAGATCGGATACCTCCCGCGCGAGGAGGCGCAGCGCTACGGCCGGCTGCTCGATGCCGTCGCGGCGCGCGGCCGGCGGCCCGTCAGCGACGGCGTCGTGCTCGGCGGCGACGCCGACCGCGACACCCTCTTCGTGGTCTGGCTGCACATCCAGGATCCGTTCGAGACCCTCTCCGCCTGACCAGCGTCTCATCCGGCGCTCACCGGCGGTCATCAGGTTGTGAAGCCGATGGACCTGTCCGTGCTGCACTCGCTCAACGGCTTCCTCTTCCGCCACGACGGCGTCGAGGACCCGCTCGTCTTCTACGTCAACCTCGCCGAGCTGCTGTTCCTGGCGATGCTGATCCTCGCCTTCCTCTTCGCCGGCGGCCACCGCCGCGCGGAGACGCGACGGGCGGCGGTCGCGGCCGGGCTCAGCGCCGGCCTCGGGCTCGCGGTCGCCCAGGTGATCACGCGGATCGTCGACCGCCCGCGCCCGTTCGTCGCGCATCCGGCGGCGGTGCATCTGTTCTCGCACCACGCCGCCGACCCGGGCTTCCCGTCCGACCACGCGACGGCCGCGTTCGCGATCGGCGTCGCGCTGCTGTTGCGCAACCGCCTGTGGGGCGCGATCGTGCTCGTGTTCGCGACCATCCTCGCCGTCGGGCGCGTCGCGATGGGCGTGCACTACCCGACCGACGTGATCGGCGGTGCCGTGCTCGGCACCCTCGCCGCGCTGGTGCTCTACTGGCCGCCCGTCCGGCAGCTCCCGAACCGCCTGGCCGACCTGGCAGGCCGCGTGCTGGACCGCATCCTGCAAGGAATCCTGCATCCGCAGGATTCCTCGCCTGTATAACGACGGCCGCCGAGTCAGTGCGCTTCCGGGCGCGCTGAACGGGGGAACCGAAGCGGTCCATCGCGGCCGCAGGGGCGAATCGCCGGCATCTCCGCCGGTGTAGCGCACTGCGCGAGCCCGTCAGCTCACCTCGTAGGCGAACCCACACGAGACCGACTTGACGGGCCCCATTCCCATTCTTCGACGCGCGCTCGCCGTCCTGGCGCTGCTGGCGCTGCTGCTCGTGCCCGCCGCGGCCGAGGCAAAGCCGCTCAAGCGCGGCTCGCACGGCCCCTACGTGCAGCGCGTGCAGCGGATCGTCGGCGTCACCGCCGACGGCATCTTCGGCAAGGGCACCAAGCGCGCGGTCAAGCGCTGGCAGCGCCGCCACGGCCTCACCGCCGACGGCATCGTCGGGCCGGCGACGTGGGCGGCGATGAAGCGCGCCGCGCGGGCGAGCGGGCACCACCGCACGCGCCACCACCATCGCCGCGCCGCGCGCAACGTCTCGCGCCACGCCGCGGTCGTCGCGCTCCAGCGCCGCCTCGGCATCGTCGCCGACGGCATCTTCGGGCCGGGGACGAAGGCGGCGGTCAAGCGCTTCCAGCGCCACCACGGCCTCACCGCCGACGGCGTCGTCGGGCCTGCCACGTGGCGCGCGCTCGGCTACGCGGGCCGCACGCAGCTGCTCAAGCGCCGCGGCGGGCACCGCCGCCACACGCGCGGCGGCGCGCGGGCGATCGTGCGCCGCGTGGTCCGCGCGGGCAACCGCATCGCCCACATGCCGTACAAGTACGGCGGCGGCCACGGCTCCTTCCAGGACTCGGGCTACGACTGCTCGGGCTCGGTCTCCTTCGCGCTGCACGGCGGCGGCCTGCTCTCGTCCCCGCTGGACTCGTCGCAGTTCGAGAGCTACGGCGCCCCCGGCCGGGGCCGCTACATCACGATCTACGCGAACCCGAGCCACGCCTACATGGTCGTGCGCGGCCGGCGCTTCGACACGAGCGGCCAGTACCGCACCGGCTCGCGCTGGCAGCCGAACGACCGTTCCTCGGCGGGCTACACGGTCCGCCACCCGCCGGGCCTGTAGCGGACGCTCACGCGGGCGCCGCTACCGTCGGGGCCTGTGTCGCTCACCATGCTGCTGATCGTCGTCGGCGTGCTCCTCGCCCTCTACGCGGCGCTGCTGCTCGCGCTCGTCGCCGTCGGGCACGGGACCGAGGCCTCCGCGCTCGCGCGCTTCGTGCCCGACTGCGTGGTGCTGGTGCGGCGCCTGCTCGGCGACCCCCGGGTGCCCGTCGAGAGCAAGGTCCTGCTCGCGCTGCTGGTCGTCTACCTCGTCTCCCCCATCGACCTGATCCCGGACTTCATCCCGGTCGCCGGGCAGCTCGACGACGCCATCCTGCTCGCGCTGGCGCTGCGCCACCTGGTCCATCGTGCGGGCACGAGCGTCGTCGCCCAGCACTGGCCCGGCCCGGCCGAGACGCTGAACGCCGTCCTGCTGCTCAGCGGCGCTCGCGTGCGCTGACCCGCCGTGTCCCCGGAGGGGTAGCGTTCCGGTCCATGTACGCGTCCGTCTCGCGGCTGCGGATCCCCGAGGATCGCGCCGGCGCGCTGGTCCGCGCCTTCCGTGGCCGCAGCGGGCTGGTCGACGGCTGGGACGGGTTCGTCGACCTCCAGGTCTGGCGGTCCGACCGCGATCCGGGAGCGCTGCTGATGGTCAGCCGCTGGCGCGACCGGGAGGCGTTCAAGGCGTACATGCGCTCCTCCGACCACCAGGTGTCCCACGGCCGGATCGACCCCGAGCTCAAGCACGTGATCAAGCTCGAGCGGCTCGAGCACCTGCACACTGGGAGGTCCACGACACGCAGTACCTGCTCGCCTGGGCGCTCGGCGACGTCGCGGGCTACCTGGACCTCGAGCGCCAGGTCTCCTGGCTGGCGCGGATCCCGGAGGCCCGCGAGTTCCCGCTCGACCGCCTCGCCGGG
>DATBDM010000133.1:0-5607 GCA_036269915.1 Solirubrobacteraceae bacterium
AGGCCTGCGGCTGCTCGAGCGAGGTGTACGGGCCCCACGAGAAGTAGCGCGTGACCGCCGGGTCGGACGCGAGCTCGAGCAGCGCGGGGGCGTCGTCGGGCGTCGCGTAGCGCAGGGTCAGGACCGGCCCGCGGATCTCCAAATCGGCCGGGGCGGCGTCACTCACCGCTGCGATGCTAGCCCTCGCAGACCCCGATCGCGTGTCTCATACTATAGTTCAGCTTCAGGGTTTGGGTTCATAGCTTCCGACCCTCGGCGACCTCGGCGACCGGGCAGCGGCCCCTCGACCGGCCGCACGCGTCGGTGTCGCACAGGCGGCAGATCCGGTCCTCGTCGGCCTCCTCGGCGGCCATCCCGGCGAGCACGAGCTCGGCCGCGCGGGTCAGCGCCGCCCGGTCGCCGGCATCGAGCGGCGCCAGGGCGGTCTCGATGGCGGCCTCGCGCTGCGCACGGATGCGCGCCGCCGAACGCCGTCCGGCGGCGGTCAGCGCGAGGGCGACGGAACGTCCGTCGGCGCCCGTCCGGCGCTCCACGAGACCATCGCCGGCGAGGCGGTCCGCGAGCCGCACGGCACCGGAGTGCGACAGCCCGCAAACCCCCGCCAGACGGTGGATCGAGGCACCTGCCGCCAACCCGTCCAGCGCGATGACGGCGGCCGGCCCGGACGCCCCGTGCCCACCCGCGCGCTCGACCGCCTCGCGCATCGAATCGGCCAGCGCGAGCGCGGCGGCTCCGACGACGTTCGCTTCCCGCTTATATGCGTGACGCATACACACAAGCTATCGATCGCCGAACCCTCCACCAACCCTCATCCAACCTAAATGGGGTCTGACCCCGTTTAACTAAAGAGGGTCAGACCCCCTGTTGGGCCGTGGCGCCGGCTGGAGCCTGCGGGTTCCCGCGGCCGGCCGCGCCAGGGGTCGGACCCCCTGAGGCGGTCGCGCTCGAAGGTCTGAGCCCTGTCGCGTTATGTCCTTTCGGCGCCCTGCCACGCGCCCTCGAGCGTGGGTGGAGGGTTGTCTGGCTGTACGGTGCTCGCCCCCCATGTCGCCCCGTGCCCGCCTCGCCGCGCTGCTGCCCGCACTGCGCAGCGCCGACTTCCGCGCGCTGTTCGGCGGGCAGGTCGTGTCGCTCGTCGGCGACGCGATCTACCCGATCGCGCTCGCGTTCGCGGTGCTCGACCTCGGCGGGAGCCCGGGGGCGCTCGGGCTCGTGCTCGCCGCGCAGGGGATCACGCTGACCGCGCTCGTCCTCGTCGCGGGAGTCTGGGCCGACCGGCTGCCTCGGCAGAGGCTGATGCTCGCGTCCGACCTCGGGCGCGGGGTCGTCCAGGCCGTCACCGCCACGCTGCTGATCTCCGGCCGCGCGGAGATCTGGCACCTCGCCGTGCTCGCAGCCGCCTACGGCGCGTTCGAGGCCGCCTTCCGTCCCGCCGCCGGCGGCCTGCTCCCGCAGATCGTCGACGGCGAGCACCTCCAGCAGGCCAACGCGCTGATGGGGCTCGCGCTCAACGCCGGCATGGTGCTCGGCCCCGCGCTCGCGGGCACGCTGATCGCGCTCACCGGCCCCGGGAGCGCGATCGCCATCGACGCGGCCACCTTCGCGATCAGCGCCGCCTTCCTCGTCCGCATCCGCGCACCGCGCCCCGAGCGAACGCCGAGCGACGACGGCCAGGAGGGCTTCTGGGCGGAGCTGCGCGGCGGCGTGGGCGAGGTCGCGGCGCGGCGCTGGCTGTGGACCTTCCTGCCCGGTCTGATGGCCTACCAGCTGATCGCGCTGCCCGGCGTGCTCGCCCTCGGCCCGGTGGTCGCCGATCGCGACCTCGGCGGCCCCGCGGCATGGGGCGCGATCACCGCCGCATTCGGGGTCGGGACGATCCTCGGCAACGTCGCCGCCCTGCGGATCCGCCCGAGCCGCCCGATGTTCGTCGCCACGCTCGCGTTCATCGGCTGCTCCACCCAGCCGATCGCGATCGCGCTCGGCGACTCGACGGCGGTGATCGCCGGGCTGCTGCTGCTCGGCGGGATCGCCGTCTCGTTCGGCTTCGGGCAGTACGAGACGACGCTCGGCCGCGAGATCCCGCCGCAGGCACTCGGGCGGGTGACCTCGCTCGACTACTTCGTGACCGGTGGCGCGCTCTCGCTCGGCTTCGCGGTCGTCGGCCCGGTCGCCGCCCTCGTGGGCACACAGGCGACCCTGGTGGCCGCCGGCCTGATCACGATGGCGCTGTTCGCGCTCGCCGCGACCGTCCCCGACGTGCGCCATCTCAAGCGCCGCGCGGTCCCCGTCTAGCATCCGGCGCGGCCATGGCGCCCCCGCTCTTCATCGTCGGCAACGACCGGTCCGGCACGACCATGCTGCGGCTGATCCTCGACCGCGGGCCGGAGGTCGCGATCCCGCCCGAGTCGATGTTCCTGACCGACCTCGCCGAGCGCCGCGAGCAGGATGGACCGCGCACCCCGGAGGAGTCCCGCGCGCTGGTCGCCGAGGTCTGGCGCCACCCCAAGGTCCGGCTCTGGGAGCTGCCGGGCGAGGCGCCCGAGCCGCCGCCCGGCCTCGTCGGCCCCGACGCCTACTGCTTCGCCGTCGAGGCGCCGTTCCGCGCCTACGCGGCCCTGCACGGCAAGCCGCGCTGGGGCGACAAGACGCCGCACTACGTCCACCACGTCGACGCGCTGCTCGAGGTCTGGCCCGACGCGCGCTTCGTCGTCCTCGTCCGCGACGGCCGCGACGTCGCCCTCTCGCTCAAGCGGATGCCGTTCGGGCCCAACAACGCCTGGGCCGCCGGGCCGTGGTGGGCGCGCGGGATCCGCGCGGGCGCCGAGGCGCGCCGGCGCCATCCCGACCAGGTGCGCATCGTCCGCTACGAGGACCTCGTCGCCGACCCCGACGGCCAGGTCCGCGCCATCTGCGCCTTCCTCGAGCTCAGCTACGACCCGGCGATGCTCGACCTCGCCCACGCCGAACGCTCGCGCGTCGTCGCCGACCAGACGTCGTGGTTCCCGACGCTCTTCGAGGGCGTCAACACGCGCTCCGCCGGCCGCTGGCAGACCGAGATGTCCGAGCGCGACCAGCGACTCTTCACCGCCCACGCGCGCGCGGAGCTCGAGGCCAACGGCTACCCGGTCCCCGACGGCGAGATCACGGTCTCAGAGCGGCGGGCGAACTGGTACCGGCGCCACAACCAGCTGCTGCGCAACGTCAACTTCGTGCGCCTACGCGTCTTCCAGGAGCGCGGCCGCGAGCTGCGCTTCGCGCTCGCCCGGCGGTTCGCCGACCCGCTGCGCCGTCAGCGCGACGCGCGGTAGGCCGGGAAGAAGCCGCCCCAGTCGACCTCGGCCGAGCCGGTCAGCTCGGCGTAGGCGCCCGGGTCGTGCAGCGCCTTGCCGACGGCCGCCGGCCGCAGCCCGTCAGGCGCGAAGCGCAGCTTGTACTCGAGCAGCGAGTCCTCACGGCCGCCGACCCCGCCGCCGAGGTGCAGCAGCGAGTAGCCGTGCTCCCGTCCCCACTCGGCGAGGCCGAGCAGCGCCAGGTGCGACGCGCCCGAGCGCCCCGCGCCGTCGACGGTGCCGCCGAGGTGGTAGTGCAGCCAGGGCGGCTCGCCCATGCCGAGCATGCTCGCCACGAGGCGTCCCTCGGACAGCACGTCGGAGCGCACGAGGGGCACTGAGGCCAGCAGCCCGCTCCAGTACGCGGAGTCGAAGAAGTAGTAGTCCGAGGCGCCGGCCCGCCGCATCGACGCCTCGTACACCGGTACGAAGTCCTCCAGCGACTCCGGGCGCGCGACGCGGGTCTCGAACCCCTCCCGCAGCGCCTTGCGCACCACGCGCCGGTGGTGGCGGTGCATGCCCGGCAGCAGCTCGCCCGCGTCGAGCGCCCACGCGACCGTCCCGTCGAGCCCGATGCGATGGAAGCCGGTCGGCTCGGCGAGCTCCTGGTTGGCGAACAGCGGGTGGTAGAGCACGAAGCTCGTGATCGCGCCGCGGCGCGCGCACCAGTCGGAGTAGGCGGCGGCGAAGGCCGCGACCGGGGGATCCTCGCCCAGCGCCACCGGGCCGCCGTAGCCGTACGGGCTCACGACGTCGACCGGATCCGAGCGCAGCAGCAGCGGGAAGATCACGTCGCCGCCGTCGCCCGCGAGGTGCAGCAGCGTCGGCGTCCCGTCGGCGAGCGCCGCCGACGCCTCGAGGTACCCGCGCGTGCAGTACACGTCGGTCACGCCGAGGTCGCGGAGCGCCGCGTCCCAGCGGCTCGGATGGATCTCGCGCAGCTCCGGCAACCGCGCGAGCCTAGATGGTTGAGCGCCGCCCGGCGCTCAGGAGTCCATCGCGTCGTACGCCTCGCCCGCGACGAGCGCCTCGAGCTCGTCGCGCGGCAGCTCGCGCTCGTGCACGGAGCTCAGGTGCTCCCCGAGCCGCCCGGCGAGCTCGGCGTCGTCGGCGCCGGTGATCGTCTCACCGCACAGATCGCATTCGATGGTTCGCATGTCGCCTCCCGATGGGGTCTACATCCGCTCGAGCAGCCGGTCAAGCCGTATCGGCAGGGTCCGGACCCGCACGCCGGTCGCGTGGTGGACCGCGTTGGCGACGGCCGCGGCGGTGCCCACGATGCCGATCTCGCCGATGCCCTTCGTGCCGACGGGGTTGAGGTGCGTGTCCTGCTCGTCGATCCACGCCACCTCGACGTCGGCGACGTCCGCGCAGGCCGGCACGTGGTATTGGGCCAGGTCGTGGTTGAGATAGTCGCCGAACTCGCGATCCATCGTCGACTCCTCGTGGAGGGCCATCCCCACGCCCATGGTCATGCCGCCGATGAACTGCGAGCGCGCGGTCCGGGCGTTGACGATCCGGCCCGCGGCGAAGACGCCGAGCATGCGCGGGACGCGGACCTCGCCGGTGTCGACGTCCACGCGGGCCTCGGCGAACTGCGCGCCGAAGGCGTGGCGGGAGAGCGGCTCGAGCCGCTTCAGGTCGTCCGTGGTGTCGTAGAACGCCTCGTCGCCGCCGGCCTTGAGCGCCTCGCAGGCGCCGAACACCGCCGAGCCCCACGAGCTCGTGCCGGACGAGCCGCCGGCCACGGACGCGCGCGGGAAGTCGCTGTGGCCGATCTCCACGCGCACCCGCTCGACCCCGACGCCGAGCGTGTCGGCCGCGATCTGGGTCAGCGCCGTCCGCGCGCCCGTGCCGATGTCGGCGGCGGCGATGCGCACCACGAAGCCGTCCCCCTCCACGCGCGCGAGCGCCTGCGAGGGCTGGCGATAGGTCGGGTAGACCGACGCCGCGACGCCCGTCCCGACCAGCCAGCGCCCCTCGCGCCGGACCCCAGGGGTCGGATCGCGCTCGGCCCAGCCGAAGCGCTCGGCGCCCTCGCGCAGGGCGGCGAGGGCGAGGTCACGGTGAACACCGAGGAGGACCTCGAGGCGCGCGCGGACCTCGCCCGTCACGGCTTCGGCGCCCAGTTCTGCGAGGTCGCGGTCGACGCCGACACCGGCGAGGTCCGCGTGCCCCGCATGCTCGGCGTCTTCGCCGTCGGGCGGATCATCAACCCCAAGACCGCGCGCTCGCAGTTCATCGGCGGCATGACCATGGGCCTCGGCATGGCGCTCAT
>DATBDM010000134.1:0-31342 GCA_036269915.1 Solirubrobacteraceae bacterium
GCTCGGCGACGGCGACACGTTCGGGCCGCTGCGCGCACTTGCCGTGCCCGGCCATGCCGACGACCATCTCGTCCTCGTCGCCGGCCCGGTCGCGTTCACCGGCGACGCGGTGCTCGGGCAGGGCTCGGTCTTCGTCCAGTCCCGCCTGCGCGAGTACATCGCCGGCCTCGAGCGCCTGCGCGCGCTCGCGCCCGAGCTGCTGTGCCCGGGCCACGGCGACCCGGTCCAGGACGCCGACGGCCGGCTCGCGGAGCTGCTCGCGCACCGTGCCGCGCGCGAGGCCGCGCTCGTCGCCGCGCTGGAACGCGGGCTGCGGACGCGCGACGAGCTGCTCGACGCCGCCTGGGCCGACGCGCCGCCGGCGCTGCGCGGCGCTGCGGGGCTCTCGCTCGACGCCCATGTGAACAAATTGCACGAAGAAGGTCGGCTGCCGGACGGGGTCGAGCTACGCTGACGCCACGGCGCGCGACTTCCGCTCGCGTGGCGGTTTGAAACCGATCGTGCTCTCCCGTCGTGACCTCCTTCGCGCCGGCGCCGTGCTGGTCCTGTTCCCCGCGCAGGCCGCCGCCCAGCGCCCGCCGCACCGCCCGATCCGCCGGTTCGGCGCGGCGCAGTTCCCCCAGGGCGTGCTCTCGGGCGATCCGACGATCGACGGCATCACGCTGCTGACCTTCCTGGGCGGCGTCCAGGGGTTCGGCACGGCCCGCCTCGAGGTCGCCGAGGATCCCGGCTTCCGCCGCGTGATCGCCACGCGCGACATCCCGACCGGACCCGCGACGGGCTTCTCGCTGAAGGCCCGCGTCACCGGTCTGCGGCCCCGCACCCGCTACTGGTACCGCTTCGAGACCAGGCATTCGCACAGCCCGGTCGGCCGCTTCCAGACCGCGCTGCCCGCCGACTCGAACGAGACCGTGCGCTTCGCCTGCTTCTCGTGCGCGGAGTTCACGCACGGCTACTACAACGCCTACGACGCGATGGCGCGCGAGGACCTCGACTTCGCGGTCTGCCTCGGCGACTACATCTACGCGGAGTGCAGCCGCTCGGTCGCGACCGGCTTCGCGGTCCGCGACGATCTCACGGGCTCCTCGGTCGACCCGCGTCCCGGCGTGCTACGCGAGGCGGTCACGCTCGACGATTACCGCGCCAAGTACGCGCTCTACCGCTCCGACCCCGCGCTGCGGCGCATGCACGCGGCGTTCCCGACCGTCGCGATCTGGGACGACCACGAGCTCGAGAACAACTACGCCGGCCGACCGCTCGACGGCGGCCTCGGCCCGGCGATGGAGTACTCGCAGGCGCGCAAGGCCGCGTCCTACAAGGCCTTCTTCGAGGCGATGCCGGTGATGCCACGCGGCCAGTCGCGGATCTACCGCGGCGCCCGCCACGGCCGCGCCGTCGACCTCGTCGTGCTCGACGAGCGCCAGTACCGCGTCGACCAGCCGTGCGGCGACAAGCGCAAGCAGGCGTGCGCGAGCTGGGGCCAGCGGCGCGCGTTCCTCGGCCGCCGCCAGCTCGACTTCCTCGCCGATCGCGTGACCGGCTCGACGGCGACCTGGAAGGTCATCGGCACGCAGTCGATGTCGATGCCGATCCTCTTCTCCGACGGCCGCTACGCCCGCTTCGACGCCTGGCAGGGCTACCCGGTGGAGCGCGAGGAGCTGCTCTCGCGCATCCACAACTCCCGGACCAAGGACGTCGTCTTCATGGCGGGCGACGCGCACGCGTTCTGGGCCGGCGACGTGCGCCGCCAGATGGGCGCGGGCGAGTCGGTCGCCGTCGAGTTCGTGAGCGGCTCGATCACCTCCAAGGGCATGGGCGAGGGCCACGTCGACCTCGGCGAGGGGAACGTCTTCGACGGCAACGACGATGCCCCGAGCGGCTCCCCGGCGCTCGTCTCGGCGCTGCGCCACTACAACCCGTGGCTCGTCGCGGGCGACGTCGACCACCACGGCTACGTGTCGGTCACCGCGACCCCGAGGTCCTTCGGCGTGAGGATGCGCCGCATGGCGACGATCAAGCAGCCGAGCCGGATCGTCCTGCCCTCCGACGGCTTGGAGTGGACGCTCCAGCGCGGCGAGACCTCGCTCGGCGGCGCCGCCCTGACCTAGCTCGCCGCGGCGGTCGCCTCTTCGACCCGCCGGCGCGCGATCTCCAGCGCGGCGGCCAGCGGCGTCGCGCCGGTCGCGTCGGCGTGGTCGAGCACGGTCCGGACGGTGTCGGCGACGCCGCGGACCTTCGCGTCGGCGCGCTCGCGGCTGTAGCCCCCGGGCTCGAACTCGACGGAGATGTTGATGACCCCGCCGCCGTTGGCGACGAAGTCGGGCACCCAGAGGATCCCGCGGTCGGAGAGCAGCGCCGCGATGCCCTCGTGCGCGAGCTGGTTGTTGGCGGCGCCGGCGATCGCGCGGCAGCGCAGCTCGGGCACCGACACCGCGTCGAGCAGGCCGCCCAGGGCGCACGGAGCGAGCACGTCGACGTCGGCGCGCAGCGCGGAGGCCGGATCGGTCCACTCCGCGCCGAGGCGCTCGGCGATCGCGCGGTGGCCCTCGTCGATGTCGGCGACGACGAGCCGCGCCCCGCCCTCGGCGAGCAGCTCGGCCAGCGGCGCGCCCACGTGACCCAGCCCGATGACGGCGATCCTGCGGTCCTCGAGCGAGTCGGAGCCGAGCGCGCGCTCACAGGCGACGCGGATCGCGGCCTCGACGCCGAGCGCGGTCCATGGGCTCGGGTCGCCCGAGCCCTCCGCGAGCCCGCTGACGTGGTCGGTGCCTTCGGCGATCACGCGCATGTCGGGCTCGGAGGTGCCGACGTCCTCGGCGGTCACGTAGGCGCCGCCGAGCGCCTCGATGGTGTCGGCGAAGTCGAGCAGCACGGCACGGCGCGCCTCGCCCTGCGGCGGCGCGCCGCCCACGGGCAGCATCACGACGCCCTTGCCGCCCCCGAGCGGGAGCCCGGCAACAGCCGACTTGAAGGTCATCGCCCGCGACAGCCGGACGGCGTCCATCGCCGCCCCCCAGGGGTCGTCGTAGGTCCACATGCGACAGCCGCCGAGCGACGGGCCGCGAGCGGTCGAATGCACCGCGACCATCGTGTAGAGCCCGGAGCGCCGTCCCCGCCGGACGAGCAGCGTCTCGTGTTCGAACGTCTCGAAATCGATGCGGGCGAGCCTACCGCGCGGTCCCGCTCGGAGGCTGCGTGGTCGAGCTGCCGCTCATCTGGCCCGAGGAGGAGCTCGAGCCCTGCGCGGGCGGCGCCGATGCGGCGCTCGCGGTCGTCGCGGTGGACCCCGTCGTGCCGGACGGCGCGCTGCTCGACGACGTGCTCGTGCCGGTGGACGTCGTCGACGTCGAGGAGGGCGTCGTCGCGCCGTCCGTGGTGGTGCCCGTGCCGGTGGTCGACGTGTCGTCCTTCGCCGCCGGCGTCGGCGCCGGACTGGGCGTCGCGACCGGGTCGACGGCCTCGTCGGAGGGCGGGAGCACGGGGTCGGTCGGACCGTCGTCGACCGCCGGGGTCGCCGGCTTCGTCGTCGTCACGGGCCGGGCGACCGGTCGTGGCGCGACGGCCGGAGCGGCGGCGGACACGGCGGGCGCGGGCGCGTCGGCGGTGACCGGGAACACGGGCGGGCTGACGCCCGTCGCCGGCGCCGCGGCCGCGGGGTGCGCGGCGGCCGCCGTCCTGGCGTGGGGGGCGGGATGGCGGTCGCGCACCATGTGCTTGGCCTCGGCCCCGCCGCCGACGAGCGCGGCGGTGCAGACGACCGCGGCGACCTTGCAGGCCGTCACGCCGGCGATCGCGCCGCCGCCGGCGAGCGCGCCGGTCGCCGCCGTGCCGCCGGCGGCGGCGCCGCCGCCGGCGCCTGAGAGCCCGAGCAGCTTCGCGCCGAAGGCCAGCGGGCCGAGTCCGGCCGGAGTGAGCGCGGCGAACGAGCGCCGCACGTTGCGCAGGGCATGGCGGTAGTCGGCGCAGGCGTCACAGGAGCGCATGTGGCGGCGGGCGTGGCCGGAGGCCTTCACGCCACGGTCATAGGCGTCGAGCAGCTCGGCGCGGATCTCGTGGCAGTCGGCGTCGCGCGCCTGCGCGGCGTCGACGAGCCCGACGCGGGCGCGCACGAGCAGCGACTTGATCGCCGGGACGCTGACGTCGAGCGCCTCGGCCAGGTCGTGGTAGCTGAGGCCGTCGATCTCGCGCATGAGCAGCGCGGAGCGCTGCTGCTCGGGCAGGCGCGAGATGTCCTCGACGAGGCGGGCGAGGTCCTCGCGGCGCTGGGCCTCCTCCATCGGGTCGTGCAGCGGCTTGCGCGAGACCTCGTAGATCTCGGCGGCGGGCGGCACGGGGCGGCGCAGGTGGTCGATGCAGCGGTTGTGGGCGACCCGGTAGAGCCAGGCGCGAACGTTCATCTCGCGCCCGTCGGCGCGCAGCGCGCCGTAGGCCCGCACGAACACGTCCTGGAGCACGTCCTCGGCGTCCTGGCGCGAGCCCACCGAGAGCATCTGACGGACGTATGCGAACAACCGCTGGCGGTAGCGCTCGTGCAGGACGTCGAATGCGGTCTCGTTGCCGGCCCGGAAGGCGCTCAGCAGCTGCTCGTCCGAGCGCAGGCGCAGGAGCGGCGTTGCGAGCGGCAGGCGGCTGATGCCTGCCGGTGCTGTGATGGCTGAGGCTTCCATCCGGCGCTCCGGTGTCGAGGTCGACGCGTCCCTAGGGTCGCTGCCGGACAATAACGCTCAACGGCACGGAAGTTGTGCCGTTTCACCACTTCGCGCCAGCTCCATGACCGACCGCCTGCCCATCCGCCCCGGCCTCTCGATCCCCATGGGGGAGATCGAGCTGCGCACCAGCCGGTCCTCCGGGCCGGGCGGCCAGCACGCCAACGTCACTGCCTCACGGGTCGAGGCGGTGTTCGACGTCGGCGCCTCGGAATCGCTCAGCGAGGGCCAGCGCGCGCGGATCAGCGGCCGGCTGGGGCCGCGGGTGACCGCCTCGGCACAGGACACCCGCTCCCAGATGCGCAACCGCGAGCTGGCGCTCCAGCGCCTCGCGGAGCGGATCGCCGGCGCGCTCGAGGTGCGCCGGCCGCGCACCGCGACCCGCCCGACGCCCGCGTCCAAGCGCCGCCGGGTCGAGTCGAAGAAGCGGCGCGGCGACATCAAGCGCGCGCGCCGCCGCCCCGAGGTGGACTAGCCCAAGCTTGCCATGACGTGCTTGACCACGGTGTAGTCCTCGAGCGAGTAGCCCGAGAGGTCCTTGCCGTAGCCCGACTGCTTGAACCCGCCGTGCGGCATCTCCGAGGCCAGCGGGATGTGGTCGTTGATCCACACGCAGCCGAAGCGCAGCGCCTTCGAGACGCGCAGGGCGCGGCCCACGTCGCGCGTCCAGACCGAGGACGCGAGGCCGTACGGCGTGCCGTTGGCCCATGCGATCGCCTCGGACTCGTCGGTGAACGGCTGCACGGTGATCACCGGCCCGAAGATCTCGCGCTGGATCATCTCGTCGGTCTGCTTGAGGCCGCCGACCACCGTCGGCTCGAGGAAGAAGCCCGGCAGGTCGGGCTCCTTGCCGCCCGTGACGATCTCGGCGTTCAACGGGGCGCGCTCGAGGAAGCCCTCGACGCGCTCGCGCTGGCGCTGGGAGCTGATCGGGCCGAGCGTCGTGTCGGGATCGAGCGTGTCGCCGAGCTTGTAGCCGCGCGCCTGGTCGGCGAGGCCCTGGAGCACGTCGTCGTAGACCTTCGAGCTCGCGAGCACGCGCGTCGCCGCGGTGCAGTCCTGGCCGGCGTTGTAGTAGCCCGTGCCGGCGATCGTCTCGTAGACGGCGTCCATGTCCGCGTCGTCGAAGACGACGACCGGCGCCTTGCCGCCCAGCTCGAGGTGCACGCGCTTGAGCGTGTCCGCCGCGGCGCGGGCGATCCACTTGCCGGTCTCGACCGAGCCCGTCAGCGAGACCATGTCGACCTCGTCATGGGTGACGATCGCCTGGCCGACCTCGTTGGCGCCCGCGACGACGTTGAGCACGCCCTTGGGCAGGAACTCCGCGGCCAGCTCGCCGAGCAGTAGCGTCGTGGCCGGCGTGCTGGGGGCGGGCTTGAGGACGATCGTGTTGCCGGTCGCGAGCGCCGGGCCGATCTTCCAGATCGCCATCATCAGCGGGTAGTTCCACGGCGCGATCTGGCCGACGACGCCGACCGCCTCGCGGCGGACGAACGACGTATAACCCTCGAGGTACTCGCCGGCCGCCTTGCCCTCCATGTTGCGGGCGGCGCCGGCGAAGAAGCGAAGGTTGTCGACCATCGCCGGGATCTCGTCGGACTTGACGGCCTCGACGGGCTTGCCGGCGTTGATCGCCTCGAGGCGGGCGATCTCGTCGCCGCGGGCCTCGATCGCGTCGGCGATCTTGAGCAGCGCGAGCGCGCGCTCGCCCGGGGTCGTGTTCGACCAGCCGTCGAACGCGGCGCGCGCGGCGCCGACCGCGCGCTCGACGTCCTCGGCGCCCGAGGCGGGCGCCTGGGCGAAGGTCTCGCCGGTGGCGGGGTTGACGACGGCGTCGGTGCCGCCGCCGGCGGAGTCGACGGACTCGCCGTCGATGAAGTTCTTGAAGGTCTGCGACTCGGTCTGCGTGGCAGCCACGTCTGTCCTCTCTCCTGGAAGGCCTCTGCGGCTGACGCTAGCACCGGTGCGAGCCGCCTCTGGGGCTAGGATCGCCCGGTGCAGACCACCACGATGGCGCATCGCCTCATCGCCTCGGCCGTCGGCGCCGCGGCCCTGCTCGTAGCCGCCCCGACGGCGCACGCCGCGCTCGTCTACGTCAAGCAGCCGGCCTCGCTGCACCCGCAGGTCTGGGTCGCCCGCGACGGCGGCGGCCACGCCCGCAGGCTCGGCGAGGGGACGCTGCCCGTCATCTCCGCCAACGGCGCGCGCGTGGCGTGGCGGACGTTCGGCCGGCGCGACGCCGTGTTCACCGCCGCGACGGTGGGAGGGCCGGTCCAGCGCGTCGTGCGCGGGCGCGGGATCGGTGAGCTCGCCCTCTCGCCCGACGGGACGCGGCTCGCGGTGGGCCAGCGGCGCAACGTGGTGGTCTACGACATCGCGACGCGCAAGGTGCTCGCCTCCGTGCGCGGGCACGCGCAGGGTCTGTCGTTCTCGCCCGACTCGACCGCGCTCGCCTTCGGGCTGGCCAAGCTCGACACGGTCTCGCCGCCGAGCGACGTCTCGGTCCTGACGCTCGCGACGGGCGCGCGCACGGCGCTGACCACCGGCGGGCGTGCGCTGGACCCGGTCTGGGGCCCGCAGGAGATCGTCTTCGACCGGGTCACGCCGCGCCGCAGGGACGCGCCGACCTACCAGATCCGCGCCGTGCGGCCCGACGGGACGGGTCGGCGGGCGATCACGCACCTGAGGATCCCGTCGCTGCTCTCCGGGCTCGTCCCGGTCGACGTCTCCGCCGACGGCCGCCGGCTCGTCGCGGAGTTCGTCGGCCAGGACACCTCGGTCGGGTTCACCGTCAATCCGGCGACCGGCCGGACCCGCTCGCTGTCGCGCAACCAGGAGACCGGGTTCGTCGCGACGGCGATCTCCCGGGACGGCTCGACCGTGCTCGGCTCGACCGGCGGCGCCGACCCGACCGTGCCCAAGGACGTCGTCACCAAGCCCTACGCGGGCGGCCGCCGGACCGTCCTCGTGCGCGGCGCGGCCTTCCCCGACTGGAGCCGCTGACGACGGGTAGCCCCGGGTGATGACCCGCTTCTTCTTCGGCGCATCGCAGGAGGAGTTCCCGCCCGAGGAGCTGCTCCGCCAGTCCGCCGCGGCCGCCGAGGCCTGCTTCGACGGCATCTCCTCCTCCGACCACCTGCAGCCCTGGTGGGAGCCGGGCGAGTCCGGCCATACGTGGCCGTGGCTTGGCGCGGTCGGCGAGCGCGTTCCCGAGCTGCCGATCGGCACGGGCGTGACGCCGACGGCCGCGCGCTACCACCCGGCGCTGATCGCCCAGGCCTGGATGACGCTCGAGCGGATGTTCCCCGGCCGGCCGTTTCTCGGCATCGGGTCGGGCGAGGCGCTCAACGAGATCCCGGTCGGCGACGACTGGCCGAGCCCGGGCGATCAGATCCGCCGCATGGACGAGGCGCTCGGCTTCATCCGCCGGCTGTGGGATGGCGAGACGATCACCGAGCAGGGCGACTTCTACACGCTCAAGGACGCCAAGCTGCACACGCTCGCCGACCGCAGGCCGCCGATCTGGGTCTCCGCGTTCGGCCCGCAGGCGGCCGCTGTCGCGGGCCGGCACGGCGACGGGCTGTGGACGCTGCCCGACCCGGAGTCCACGCCCGAGGTCATCGAGGCCTACCGCGAGGCACGGCGGGAGGCCGGACGCGAGGGCGACGGCGAGATCGTCTTCCAGGCGCTCGTCTCCTGGGCCGAGACCGACGAGCAGGCGCTCGAGGCGGCCCGCAAGTGGAAGGGCTCGCAGCCCGACGAGACCTACCGCGACGACATCCACGTGCCGCAGCAGGTCTACGAGCGCGGCGAGCGCGAGACCACTGACGAGGAGTTCGTGAGCTCGGCGATCATCGGCGCCGACCCCGCGATGCACGCCGATCGGCTGCGAGAGCTGGGGGAGTTGGGGCCGTCGGTCGTCGTCCTCCAGAACAACTCGGGCGCGGACCCGATGGGCGCGATCCGCGTCTACGGCGAGGCGGTCCTGCCGCGCCTCCGGGAGTAGCCTGCGCGCACCATGGCGGTCGCCCCCTCAACGCCCGATCTCGACCTCGAGACCCTCGACCGCGTCCAGCGCCGGGTGCTCTGGCTGGCGGCCGCGATCGTCCATCACGCCAACCACGTGCGCCCGAACGCGTCGGGCGTGAAGGTCGGCGGCCACCAGGCCTCGAGCGCCTCGATGGTGTCGCTGATGACCGCGCTGTGGTTCGCGTTCCTCGAGGCGCCCGACCGCGTGTCGGTCAAGCCGCACGCGTCGCCGGTGCTGCACGCGATCAACCACCTGCTCGGGCGGCTGGACGCCAAGTACCTGACCACGCTGCGCCAGTTCGGCGGCCTGCAGTCCTACCCGAGTCGCACCAAGGACCCGGATCCGGTCGACTACTCGACCGGCTCGGTCGGCCTCGGCGCCACCGCGCCGGTGTGGGGCGCGCTCGCGCACCGCTACGTCGCCGGGCACTTCGACGTGCCCATCGGCGGCCGCCAGATCGCGCTGATCGGAGACGCGGAGCTCGACGAGGGCGCCTGCTGGGAGGCGATCGCCGACCCGATGGTCGCCAAGCTCGGCGAGGTCATGTGGGTCATCGACCTCAACCGGCAGTCGCTCGACCGCGTCGTGCCGGACATCGCCGCCGGGCGGCTCGCCGCGATGTTCGAGGCGGCGGGCTGGCATCCCGTGATGGTCAAGTACGGGCCGCGGCTGCAGCGCCGGCCGGCGCTTCGCGAGCGCGTCGACGCGATGCCCAACGAGGAGTACCAGCGGCTGCTGCGCGCGGACGCGCGCGAGCTGCGCGAGCGCCTCGAGGTCGACACCGGCGGCCTCGACGACGGCGAGCTGCTCGCGACCTTCCGCGACCTCGGCGGCCACGATCTGGCCACCCTGATCGAGGGCTACCGCCAGGCCGACGCCGTCCGCGACCGCCCGAGCGTCGTCTTCGCCTACACGATCAAGGGCTGGGGGCTGCCGACCGAGGGCCATCCCGCCAACCACTCCGCGCTGCTCTCCGACGAGCAGTTCGCCGAGCTGGGCGGGCGGCTCGGCTGCGACCCCGAGCACCCCTGGGCCGAGTTCGCCGCCGGCTCGCCCGAGGCCGATCTGTGCGAGCGCGTGAGCGCGCGGCTCGAGCGCCCGCCGGTGCGCGCCGCTGCCCTGCCCACGGTCCCGGAGTCGCTCGGCCGCGAGCACAAGGGCAGTGAGTCGACCCAACAGGCGTTCGGCCGCTTCTGGGTCGACCTCGAGCGCGAGGCTCCGGAGGTCGCCGCCCGCGCCGTGACGGTCTCGCCCGACGTGGGCACCTCGACCAACCTCGGCGGCTGGATCAACAAGGTGGGCATCTTCAGCGTCGGCGACAGGATCGATTGGTTCGCCGACGACACCGACACGCTGGTGCGCTGGCGCGAGTCAGACCACGGCCAGCACGTCGAGCTCGGCATCGCCGAGGTCAACCTCGTCGGGCTGCTCGGCGAGCTGGGGGCGACCTGGTCGCGCGACGGCCAGCCGCTGCTGCCGGTCGGGACGATCTACGACCCCTTCGTCGCCCGCGCGCTCGAGCCGTGGTCGTTCGGCATGTACGCGGGCGGGCAGTCGATCCTCGTCGGCACGCCGAGCGGCGTCACGCTCGGCCCGGAGGGCGGCGCCCACCAGTCGGTCACCACGCCCTCGATCGGGATCGAGCAGCCGGGCTGCGTCGCGTGGGAGCCCGCGTTCGGGCGCGACTTCGAGTGGACGTTCCTGCACGCGCTCTCGCGGCTGGGGCGGCCCGACGGGGAGTCGGCGTACTTCCGCCTCTCGACGCGCCCGATCGACCAGGCGCTGGGGGGCGAGGCGTCGCGCGCGGACGTCCTGGCAGGCGGCTACCGGCTGCGGCCGCGCGACGGCGCCAAGGTGACGATCGCCGCGATGGGCGCGCTCGTGCCCGAGGCGCTCGCCGCCGCCGAGGAGATCGACGCCGACGTCGTCTGCGTCACGAGCGCCGACCTGCTCTTCCGCGCCTTCCAGGCCCGCGCCGGCCTCGGCGAGGGTGGGTCGGCGATCCTCGACCGCCTGTTCGGAGTGGCTCGCCCGGTGGTGACCGTGCTCGACGGGCACCCGCACACGCTCGCCTTCCTGGGCGGCATCCGCGGCGTGCCGGTAGCCTGCCTCGGCGTGCGGCGCTTCGGCCAGTCGGGCGACATCGGCGAGCTCTACGAACACCACGAGCTCGACGCGGAGTCGATCCTCGGCGCCGCGCTCGACCTGCTGTGAGCGAGCCGCCCGACGTCGCGGTCGTGGGGGGCGGCATCGTCGGGCTGGCCACCGCCCGCGCGCTGGCCCTGCGCGGCCGCCGTGTCCTGGTGCTCGAGCGCGAGCCGGCGCTCGGCGCGCACCAGACCTCGCACAACTCGGGCGTCATCCACCAGGGGATCTACTACGCGCCGGGCTCGCTCAAGGCTCGCCTGTGCCGCGAGGGCGCCGACCGGTTGTACGTCTACTGCGAGGAGCACGACATCCCCGCGGTCCGCTGCGGCAAGCTCGTGGTCGCGGTGCGGGAGGCCGAGCTCCCGCGGCTCGACGAGCTCGAGCGCCGCTCGCGCGTGAACGGCGTGCCCGGGCTGATGCGCCTCGGGCCCGAGGGGATCGCCGAGGTCGAGCCCGCGGTCACCGGCCTCGCCGCGCTGCACTCTCCCGACACGGGGATGATCGACTACTCGCGCGTGGCCGCCGCGTACGCCGACGACGTGCGCGCCAACGGCGGCGAGATCCGCTCGCACGTCGCGGTGCGCGCGATCCGCGAGGAGCCGTCGGGCGTCGAGGTGCTCACCGAGGACGGCCCGGTGCGCGCCGCGCGGGCGGTCGCCTGCGCGGGGGCGTGGTCGGACCGCCTCGCGGCGGCGTCCGGCGCACGCCCGGACGTGCGCATCGTGCCCTTCCGGGGCGCGTACCTGCGCCTGGCGCCAGGCCGGACGGGGCTCGTCCGCGGTCAGATCTACCCGGTGCCCGACCCGGAGCTGCCGTTCCTCGGCGTGCACCTCTCGCGGACGATCGCCGGGGAGGTGCTGATCGGGCCGACCGCGCTGCTGGCCGGCGCGCGCGACGCGTACGCGCTGACCACCATCCGCCGCGCCGACCTCGGGACGACGCTGCGCTGGCCCGGGACCGCCCTGATGATCCGGCGCTTCTGGCGGACCGCACTGCGGGAGCTGGCCGGCGCGGCGAGCCCGCGGGTGATCGTGCGCGACGCCCGCCGCTACGTGCCCGCGCTGCGCGCCTCCGACGTGCGACCGGGCCCGGCGGGGGTCCGCGCCCAGGCGCTGCACCGCGACGGCGCGCTCGTCGACGACTTCCTGTTCGCCCGCACGGGGCGCGCGCTGCACGTGCTCAACGCACCGAGCCCCGCCGCCACCGCGTCCCTGGCGATAGCGGACATGGTGGTGGCGGAGCTCGATCGCTGAGTGACTAGGCGTGGGCGAGCGCGGGCTCGGCCGCGAAGTGCTCCTCGAGCGGCTCGATCTCGTCCGCCGGCGCCTCGGCCGCCGCGCTGAAGCGCGTCGAGATGAGGAACCAGGCGGCGACCGCGCCGACCGCCGCGAGCCCGGCCCCGGCCAGCAGCGCGTGGTGCAGGCCGGTGACGTAGTCCTGCGGCGAGCCGCCGCCGAGCGCGTTCTGCGCCGGGATCAGCGCGCCGAGGGCGGCGACGCCGACGGCGATGCCGGCCTGGCGGAACGTGTCGTTGACGCCGGCGGCCACGCCGCTCCGGTCGGCGGGGAGCGTCGAGAGGGCGACGTTGGACATCGCCGGGTTGAACATGCCCGTGCCGATCAGGCCGACCATCAGGCTCGGCATCAGCAGCAGCCACGAGGACTCGACGCCGGCGAGCAGGCCGAGTGCCATGCCGATCGAGACGAGGCCGAGGCCGACCGAGATCATCGTGCGCGCGGGGACCTTCGCGCCGAGCTGGGCGGTCATGCCGGAGACGACGACCGAGACGAGCGTCGCGGGCACGTAGACCAGACCGGCCTCGATCGCCGACAGGCCGAGGATCCGCTGCAGGTAGAGCGTCACGTAGATGAACACGGCGAAGAAGGACGCCGAGATCGCGAACGCGGCGATCTGCGCGCCGGTGAACGACCCGTCGCGGAAGTAGCGCATCGGCAGCATCGGCGCCTTGACGCGCAGCTCGATCAACACGAAGGCGATCAGCGCGATCGCGGCCACCGACAGCTCGGCGACGATCGCCGTGCTGCTCCAGCCCTGCTCGTTGCCGCGCAGCAGCGCGAGCACCAGCAGGAACAGGCCGGTGGTCAGGGTCGCCTGGCCGGGCCAGTCGATGCCCTGCGTGTTCGGGTCGCGCGACTCCTGCACGTAGCGCCGGGTGACCCACAGGCAGAACGCGCCGATCGGGACGTTGACGAGGAAGATCCACTGCCAGCCGAGGCCTGAGGTGAGCACGCCGCCGACGAGCGGGCCGACCGCGAAGGACGCGCCGATCGCGGCGCCGTAGGCGGCGAAGGCGCCCGCGCGCTCCTTGGGGTGGGGGAAGGCGTTGGCGAGCAGCGCCAGCGACACGGCGAACATGACCGCGGCGCCGATGCCCTGCACGGCGCGTGCCGCGTTGAGCATCGTGATGTCCGTCGCGGCCGCGCAGGCGACGGACGCGAGCGTGAAGACCGAGAGACCGATCGTGAAGAGCTTGCGACGACCGAGGCGGTCGGCAAGGAAGCCGGCGCTCAGCACGGTGCTCGCGAGCGCGAGCGTGTAGGCGTCGACGACCCACTGCAGGCCGCTCAGGCCGGTGCCGAGGTCGTCGGCGATGCGCGACAGGGCCGTGTTGACCACGGCGATGTCGAGCATGAGCATCGCGGTGGCGGCACACACCACCACGAGGGTCCAGCGTTGGATGTTGCGCATGGGGGGCGGGCTCCGGGGGAGGAAGGGCGGGGTGTACGGCGAGCATCCCGGACCGCCCCCACCCGCGCATCGGTGGTGTCCCTAATGGTCTGGTGGAGCTACCTCTACCTCGAGCGCAACCGACTATTTGACGAGCCCGGCCTCCCGCGCGGCCGCGACGGTCTGCTCGAGCACATCGCGGGCGTCGTACTCGGGCATCCAACCGAGCTGCTCGCGCGCGCGGGTCGTGTCCATCACGACCGGCACGCGGAAGGCGTTGAGCCACTGCGCCTTGGCCGGCACGAGCGGCAGCCGCGCGAGCAGCGCGGTCACGTCGACCGACGCGCGCGGGACGGGGACGCTGAACCACCCGAGCGCCTTGGCCATGTCGGCCATCGTCAGCTCGCCGGCGCCCGCGAGGTTGTAGGCGCCGGGCGGGCCGTCGCCGGCGATCGCGGCGAGCAGCGCCGTCGCGACGTCGTCCTGATGGACGAGCTGGAAGGGCACGCCCGGGTCGGGCAGCACCGGGCGCATGAAGGGCAGCCGCCGCACCAGGCCGGGGATGACCTCGATCATGAACGTCGCGTCCCCGCCGGCGACGATCGACGGGCGCAGCACGTAGGACTCGATCGCCGAGCCGGCGACCGCCTCGCGCAGCGTCGCCTCGAGCTCGGCCTTCTGCGCCGAGTAGTAGTGCGCGTCGCTGCCGCGTGCCGGCGCATCCTCGGTCAGCGGCTGCGGGTTCTCCCCGTGGAACCCGTAGGCGGCCACCGACGAGGTGTAGACGAGCCGCTTCGCGCGCGGGGCGGCGGCCGCCGCGGCGAACACGTTGCGCGAGCCCTCGAGGTTGACGCTGCGGGTCTCGTCGAGGTCGCCGACGATCACGAACGCGAGGTGCACCACGACGTCGGCGTCCGCGACCAGCGCGTCGATCGCGGCGCGGTCGAGCACGTCGCCCTGGCGGTACTCGGTCTTGGTGAGCCCGAGCGCCCGGGGGTCGAACGGGCGGCGCGCCATGCCGAGGATCCGGCCGACGCGGCCGTCGCGCTCGGCGGCGCGCAGCAGCGCGCGCCCGATGTCGCCGGTCGGGCCGGTGACGGCCACGGTGAGGGCACGGTCGGGCACGTCAGTCCTCGTAGCCCGGCTCGCCGGGGAGGACCACGCGCGCGACCTCGCCCTCGAGGACGACCTGCGGCTCCACGGGCTCGACGGTGCGCCCGCGCGCCCACTCGAGCAGGGCGTCCGCGCTGTCGAACGGCTCGAGCTGCTCGAGGTGCTTGACGGTCGGGAAGACGAGCTCGATCTCGCCCTCACGCCAGGCCGCGAGCGCGCCGGACGGCGCGTACCAGCGCGCCTCGACGACCTCGCCGCCGTCGATCTCCGGGGTCTCGCCGTCGGGCAGCGGGGCGAGGAAGAAGTGCGTGTCGTAGCGGATCTTCACCTGCCGCGGGGTGATCCAGCGCGAGAACTTCACGAGCGACTCGGGTCCGTGCAGCGTGACGCCCGCCTCCTCGGCGACCTCGCGGACGCCGGCCAGCCGGTGCGCAGCGTCCCCTTGGCCCTCGTGGGCATCGACGGCACCGCCGGGGAAGACCCAGGCCGAGGGCATGAAGCGCGCGTTCGGGTTGCGCTTGACCAGCAGGACCTCGAGTCCGTCGCCGGCGCCGCGCGGCACGATCACCGTCGCGGCCTGGCGGGGGGCGGTCGGCGCGCCGGGGTTGAGCTGCTCTCCCGGAGCTGGGCGATCGAGGTCCATCCGGCGAGGGTACCCTTGTCACATATGACGACGACGAACACTGTCGCGAAGTGGATCTGCGAGTCCTGCGGGTTTATCTACGACCCGGCCGAGGGCGACCCGGACGGCGGCATCCCCGCCGGCACGGCCTTCGAGGACATCCCGACCGACTGGTTCTGCCCGGTCTGCGGCGCCCGCAAGGCCGACTTCTCGCCCTACCCCGAGGGCTGATCGGGTGGCGGAGGCGGTCGCCTCCCCTGAGGGATCGCCTCCCCGTGGCGCCCGCCGCCGCGCGGGCCTCCTCGAGCTGCTCGTCTTCACGGTCGGGGCCGCCACGCTCGGCGCGGAGATCGCGGCCGCGCGGCTCATGGCCCCGTTCTTCGGGGACTCCACGATCATCTGGGCGAACACGATCGCGGTCGTGCTCGTCGCCCTGTCGATCGGCTATTGGTTCGGCGGCCGCATGGCCGACCGCCGCCCGCACCTGCGCGGGCTGTGCACGCTCGTGCTCGTCGCGGCGGCGCTGCTCGGCGTCGTACCGCTGGTCGCGCACCCGTTCCTGACGCTCAGCGTCGAGGCCTTCGACACCTACTCGATCGGCGCCTTCGTCGGCTCGCTGCTCGGCGTGCTCGTGCTCGTCGCCGTGCCGGTGCTCATGCTCGGCGCGGTGTCGCCGTGGGCGATCCGTCTCAAGCTCGAGGCGGTCGAGGGGTCGGGCGAGACCGCCGGGCGCATGTACGCGATCTCGACGGTCGGCTCCCTCGTCGGGACGTTCGCCGCCGCGCTGGTGCTGATCCCGCTCGTCGGCACGCAGCGCACGTTCCTCGCCTTCGCGCTGGCGATGGCGGTCGTCGCGGCGTTCGGCGCGGGCCGCCGCTGGTCGGTCGTGCCGCTGGCGATCGCCGGGGTGCTGGCGATCCCGCCGGGCGCGGTCAAGGCGGCCGAGAACGGCCGCGTGCTGCAGGAGGTCGAGACGTCGTACCAGTACGCGCGCGTCGTCCAGGGCGACGACGGCGTGCGCCGGCTCGAGCTCAACGAGGGCCAGGCGATCCACTCGGAGTGGCAGGCGGGCCGCTGGCTGACCGGCAACTACTGGGACGGCTTCCTCGTCGACCCGCTCGCGGCGCTCGGCCGGCCGCCCGGCAAGGTCGCGATCCTCGGGGCGGGCGCGGGGACGACCGCGCGCGCCTACCAGCACTACTTCCCGGACACGACCGTCGACGCGGTCGAGATCGACGGCGAGCTGCTCAGGCTCGGCGAGCGCTGGTTCGGCCTGCGCCCGAGCCCGCGGCTGCGCCTGCACACCGAGGACGCGCGGCCGTTCCTGCGCCACGCCGCCGGCGGCTACGACGCGATCTTCGTCGACGCCTACCGGCAGCCGTACATCCCCTTCTACCTGACGACGAAGGAGTTCTTCGGCGAGGTGCGCGATCGCATGACGCGCGGGGGAGTCGTGGCGATCAACGTCGGTCACCCGCAGGGCTCGAGCCGGCTCGAGCGGGTGCTCACGCGCACCTTGCGCAGCGTCTTCGGCCACGTCGCGCGCGACCCGGTCGAGTCCGTCAACACGATCCTGCTCGCCTCCGACGCGCCGCTCACCGCCGCGCGCATGCACGGCGCCGTCGACGGCCTGCCTTCCGACCTCGCCCCGGTCGCCCTCCTCGCCGCCTCGCGCCTGCGCCCGGGCCTGTCCGGCGGGACGGTCTACACGGACGACAAGGCGCCGGTCGAGTGGCTGGTCGACGAGTCGATCGTGAGCTACGCCGCGGGCGGGAAGCGCTAGGCCGCGCGCTGCAGCGCGGTCTCGTCCTCGCCGTCGAAGACGCCGCGGGCGGTGGGCTCGACGCCCGGCGCCGCGGCCATCGGGATGCCGGCCCCCGGGCGGAAGCCGGAGCGCAGCGCGGCGCGGCCGAGGACCTGCGCGGCCTCGCGCAGCTCGGCGCGCGAGTGCGACGCCATCGCCGTGACGCGCAGGCGCGCGCCGCCCTCGCGGACGAGCGGCGGGACGACGGCCTCGGCGAGCACGCCGTCGTCGAGCGCGTGGTCGACCATGCGCAACGCGACGTCCGAGCGCCCGACGTGGATCGGCACCACCTGCGTGCATGCGCCGGTCACCTCGAAGCCCTCGCGCGCGAGCTCGTCGCGCAGCACCCCGGCGTTGACCTGCAGCTTCTCCACCAGCCGCGGCTGCTCGGAGAGCAGCTCGATCGCCGCGAGCGCCGCGGCGACGGCGACCGGCGCGGGCGCCGTCGAGTCCAGCAGCTGCCGCGAGGTGTTGGTGAGGTAGCGCGCGGTGACGTGGTCGCAGCACGCGTAGCCGCCGTAGGAGCCGAGCGCCTTGCCGAGCGAGCCGGTGATGACGTCGACCTCACCGCGCACGCCGGCGTCCGCGACCGCGCCGCGCCCGCCCGGGCCGATCGCGCCGAGCGCGTGCGACTCGTCCACGAGCACGCGCGCGTCGTGGCGCCGGGCGAGCAGCACGATCTCCTCGAGCGGGGCGACGTCGCCGTCGGTGCCGAAGACGCCGTCGGTGGCGATCAGCGCCGCGCGCCCGTCGGTCTGCTGCAGCGCCCAGGCGAGGTGCTCGGCGTCGCCGTGCACGTAGGGGACCGCCTCGGCCCCCGCGAGCTTGCTGCCGTCGACGATCGAGGAGTGGCTGAGCTCGTCGTAGAGCACGACCTCGCCGCGCCGCGCGAGCGCCGGGATCACGCCGAGGTTCGCCAGCGTCCCCGCCCCGAACAGGACCGCGGCGTTGGAGCGGGTGAAGGACGCCAAGCGCTCCTCGAGGCGCCGGTGCAGCGTCATCGTCCCGCACGAGAGCCGCGGGCCGGCGGCCCCGACGCCCCAGCGCATCGCGGCGTCCGCGGCGGCCTGGCGGACGCGCGGATGGTCGGCGAGACCGAGCGCGTTGCCGCTGCACAGCAGAAGGACCGGCTGGCCGTCGAGCACCACGCGCGGCCCCTGCGGGCCGCTGACCATGCGCGTGCGGCGGTAGAGGCCCAATTCCTTGAGCTCGGCCAGACGATCGTCGAGATCCAGCATCCGCTTCTCCTGAGCAGGGTGGCTGGCTGCGCAAGCTACGGGGCGCGGCGGACGGGACCGCCGCGCGGTCAGAACGGCGTCGTTCTCGTGCCCGTGACGGTCTTCGCGACGGACGCGGTGCCGGTCAGGTCGAGGAAGCCGGCCGCCGCGGGCCAGCTCAGGCTGACCGACATCGTGCCCTGCGTGCTCGTCGCGCTGCCGGTGCGGATCGTGCCGAGGGTGATCACGTAGGCGCCGGAGCTGACCTGCGAGAGCGTCGCGTTGTAGGTGATGCTCGCGCTGACGAGCTTCTTCGCGGTCACGGGGCCGCCGGAGGTCAGCCGCGTCTGCGTCGTGTTCGCCGCGTTCCAGACCTCGAACTGGTCGGTGTTCCCGTTCTCGAGGACCCGCACGGTGACCGCGGTGCCGGCGCCGCCGTTCCAGCCCGCCATCACCGAGGCCGGCTGCAGCGGCTCGTTGAAGTCGAACTCGATCGCGTCGCCCGGATCGATCAGGGACGCGGTGCCGGTGCCGTTGTCGGCGTTGACGTCGGTGGGGATCGGCGTCGTGTTGTTCGTCTGCCGCGCCCCGACGAGCGAGCTCGCCGTGTTGCCGGCGACATCGGTCGCGACGGCCTGGAAGTCGTAGGAGTCGTCCGGGACCGTGGTCGAGTTGTACGAGCACGTGTACGGGGTGGCGTTGTCGGTGCACAGCGTCGTCCACGTCGTCGTGCCCGTCACCCGCCGCTGGAAGATCACCGAGGCGACGCCCGTGCCGGCATCCGTGCTGGTCGCCGACAACGTGAAGGTCCCGGTCTTCGGCGACCCGGGGTCGGTCAGCGTCACCGCGGGCACCGTGTTGTCCACGCGGCGGCTCGTCACGGCGGCGGAGGTCGTCGCGTTGCCGGCGGCGTCGGTGGTGACCGCCTGCAGGTCGTAGAGGCCGTCGGCGACGCCCGTCGTGTCCCACGCGCAGGAGTACGGCGAGCTCGCGTCGCTGCAGATCGTGGTCCAGCCGCCGCCGGAGGAGAGCTTGTACTGCAGCGCCCAGCTCGCGACGCCGGAGCCGCCGTCGGTGGCCGTGCCGGCCACGGTGACCGTGGCGTGCAGCGGGGTGCCGGGGTTGGTCACCGTCGAGGTCGGGGCCGTGTTGTCGACCCGGCGCGAGGAGATCACCGCAGAGCTCGTGACGAGGCCCGTGCCGTCGGTCGCGACCGAGCGCAGGTCGTAGGGGCCGTCGGCCAGCGCCGTCGTGTTCAGCGAGCAGGTGTAGGGGCCGCCGGACTTCGTGCAGACCGTGTTCCACGTGCCGCTGGGCGAGGTCCGGTACTGGATGGCGACGGAGGCGACCCCCGTGCCGTTGCCGTCACCCGCCGCCGCGGTCAGCGTCACCGTCCCGCGCAGCGCCGCGCCGGGGTCGGTCAGCGACGTCGTCGGCGCGGTGTTGTCGACCGGGCGCGTGATCGGGCTGGTCGCGGTGTGGCCGCCGGTGTCGGTCGCCGTGGCGCGCAGGTCGGAGCTGCCGTCGGCGAGGGAGGTCGTGTTCAGCGGGCAGGTCCGCGGGAACGGGCCGTTGCTGCAGAGCGTGGTCCAGGGGCCCGCGCCGTTGGCCCGGTACTCGATCGCCGCCGAGGCGAGGCCGACGGTGTCGCTCGCGCTCATCTGCAGCCCGACGGTCCCCTGCAGGTAGGGACCCGGGTCCGACAGCGTCACGGTCGGGCCGACGTTGTCGACGGTTCGCGAGGCGAGGGTCGAGGTGCGGGTGTAGCCGACGCCGTCGGTCGCGAGCGCGCGCAGGTCGTAGCCGCCGTCGGCGACCGCGGTCGAGTCGAAGTCGCACGAGTAGGGCGCGCTCGGCGCCGTGCAGATCGTCGTCCAGCTGCCGCCGCCGGCCGGCGAGCGCTGGAACTTCACGTCGGTGATGCCGCGCTCGGAGGACGCGGTCGCGGTCAGCGTCGCGGTGCCCTGGATCGGCGTGCCCGGATCGGCGAGCGACACGGCGACCGTGTTGAAGTCGGTCGAGGCCCCGATGATGTTGCTGGGGTTCGCCGAGGCGGCGAGGAAGTCGGCGCCAGACGGGCGCGCGTCGACCCCGGCGAGCACGAGCGCCCCCAGGACCACCACCGTGGTGGCGAGCCGCCTCATGCCCGCGCGCGGCCGTCCGCGGCGCGCGCCGCCGCCTCGTCGCCGAGCCGTCGCCACAGCGCGACGAGCGAGCCGAGGGCGATCAGCCCGGCGGGAACGCCGAGCAGCCAGATCCGCAGCCCCGGGTCACCGAGCGCCGAGAAGGCGAAGCCGGCGTAGGGGAGGCTCCAGCGCACGCGCGCCTGACGGGCGCCGGTGAGCTGGAACGTCCACGGGTCCGCGACCGCGTTGGCGTCGCCCTCGGTGCGGAACACGCGCATGCCCTGGACGGTCCGGATCGAGGCGATCCGGTGGGTGATGACGTGGTCGACTCCCGCCGCGGGGGGCGGGCGATAGGTGATCACGTCACCCGCGCGCAGGCCGGCGGTGGGGACGATCTCGTCGAAGACCAGCGACCCGCGGTCGTAGGTGCCCGTCATCGACCCGGAGACGATCACGTAGCGGCGCATGCCGAGCGCCGCCGGGAGCGCGACGAGCGCGACGAGCACCGTCACGAGCGCGAGCGCCGCCCAGGACGCGATGCGTCCCGCGCGGCGCTTGGTCGCCCCGTCGCGCATCGTCAGCTCAGCCGGCGGTCCAGTTGAAGTCGACGGTCGAGGTCCCGCCCTGGTAGTTGTCGTCGGCGCTCGAGTCGAGCGCGACGGAGAACTCGTAGCGGTGCTTCTCGGTGGCGGCGAACGTGCCGAGCGCGATCGGCGACGCGGAGGTGCCGATGCCGGGCAGCGCGCCCGTGTAGACGTTGGTGTCGTCGCCGTCGCCGCAGCTCGGGGTGCCGCTCGCGAACGTGCCGCAGTCGGTGATCACCATGTTGAGCTTCGGCGAGAGGTTGCTCGTGCTGCCGGAGTCGGAGATCGTGCCGCGCGAGAGCTTGAACACGCCGGAGAGCGAGCCCGAGTTGCCGATGTCGACAGTGCCGGTCTGGGCCGCGCCGGCGGGGCGCAGGTTGGAGGCGCTGAACACGGCCGCGTTGCTCTTCGTGTTCGAGATCGAGAGCGTGCCGGAGCTGAACGAGTTCGTCGGGTTCGCCGAGGACGCTGTGAAGTCAGCGCCCGAGCCGACGATCGCGGCGCTCGCGAGCGCCAGGGTGAGCAGCGCCCCGAGGGCAAGGCGGGGCTGCGAGATCAGGACCTGCAGACGAGACATGTGGGGACGTCCTTGAGCGGTTGCGTGGACCCGAGGACGTCGATACGTGCTGCGGGTGCGCCGGCAACCGAGCTATCTCGCGCCGTGCGAGACCTCTGGCTTTGCGTCCCCGCCTCGCGACGGGTTTGCCAAGATCGGCACAAGCCTTATCGGGTCTGGACCCCATCCCCTTAATGGGGTATGGACGTTCGTCCGAGCGACCGACTTATCGCCCGCGCCACACCGGTCGGCGCTTCTCGCCGAAGGCGCGCACGCCCTCGGCGAAGTCCGCCGTCCTGAAGCACGCCTCGCGCAGCTCGACGAGCTCGCGGGAGATGCGCTCGTCGAGCGCGCCCTCGGCGGCCAGCAACTTGCCGATCACGTGCTTGTTCCCGCGCAGCGAGAGCGGGGCGTTGGCCGCGATCCCCGCGGCGTACTCGACGGCCCGGCGCTCGAGCTCGTCGTCCACGACGAGCTCGTTGACCAGCCCCCACTCGTACGCCCGCCGGGCGTCGATGTTGCGCGCGGTGTAGAACAGCTCGCCGGTGCGCGCGACGCCGATCACGTCGACGAACTTGCGCAGCCCGGTGTGCGAGTAGACCAGGCCGAGCCGCGCCGGCGGCATGCCGAGCTTCGCGTCGGCCACCGCAAGCCGCAGGTCGCACGAGAGCGCGAGCTCCAACCCGCCGCCGATCGCGTGGCCGTTGAGCGCCGCGACGGCAGGATACGGGAAGGCGTCGAGCGCCTCGATCGCGGCGTGGAACGGGTGCGCGACGAGCGCCTCCGCCTCGGCGATCGCGTCGGCGTCCTGGAGGTTGCCGATGTCGTAGCCGGCGGAGAAGACCGGGCCGGTCGCGGTGATCAGCAGGCAGCGGGCCTCGATCCGCGGCAGCTCGGCGGCGAAGGCGTCGAGCAGCTCGTGGTCCAGCGCGTTGCGCTTGGCCGCGTGGTCGATCGTCAGCCGCGCGACGTGATCGGCCGGGAAGTCGAGGCGCAGCTTGCCCGAGGCGAGCGCCTTCGGCTCGGCGGCGGCCACCTACTCGAGCACGACCAGCGTGTCGCCCTCGGACACCGACTGGCCCTCCTCGACGAGGATCTCGGAAACCGTGCCCTCGTCCTCGGCCTCGACGGGCATCTCCATCTTCATCGACTCGAGGACCGCGACGGTGTCGCCCTCCTCGACGGTGTCGCCGATCTTGACCTCGATCTTCCACACGGTGCCCGTGATGTGGGCGTCCACGTTCGCCATGGCTGGCACCATACCCAGCCATGCTGCTGGCGATCGATCAGGGGACGACGGGCACGACGAGCCTCGTGTTCGACCTGCAGGGCGAGCTGATCGGCCGCGCCTACCGCGAGTTCACTCAGCACTTCCCGCGTCCGGGCTGGGTCGAGCACGACGCGGCCGAGATCTGGGAGGTCTCGCACGCGGTCGCCGGCGAGGCGCTCGAGGACGCCGGGCTGGAGCCCGGCGAGCTCGAGGCGGTGGGGCTGACCAACCAACGCGAGACCGTCGTCTGCTGGGACCCGTCGACGGGCGAGCCGCTCCATCACGCGCTGGTCTGGCAGGACCGCCGCACGGCTGCCCGCTGCGCCGAGCTGCGCGACCAGGGCGAGGAGCCCGCGCTGCGGGCGAAGACCGGCCTGATCCTCGACCCGTACTTCTCGGCGACGAAGATCGAGTGGCTGCTGCGCAACGTCGACGGGCTCGCGCAGCGCGCCCGCGAGGGGCGCGCGGTGTTCGGCACGGTCGACGCGTGGATGCTGTTCAAGCTCACCGGCGAGTTCGCGACCGAGCCGAGCAACGCCTCGCGGACGCTGCTGATGGACATCGGCTCCGGCCGCTGGGACCCGGACCTGCTCGGCCTCTTCGGCGTGCCCGAGCGCGCGCTGCCCGCCATCCGGCCCTCCTGCGGCGAGCTCGGCCGCACGCGTGCCGATGCGTTCCACGGCCACGCGGTGCCGGTCTCCGGCGTGGCCGGCGACCAGCAGGCCGCGTTGTTCGGCCAGCGCTGCCTCGAGCCCGGGCTGGGCAAGAACACCTACGGGACCGGCTCCTTCGTGCTGCTCAACCACGGGACCTCGATGCCGGAGCCGTCGCCGGGGCTGCTGTCGACGGTCGCGTGGAAGATCGGCCGGAGCACGACGTACGCGCTCGAGGCGTCGATCTTCGTCACCGGCGCCGCGGTGCAGTGGCTGCGCGACGGCCTCGGGATCATCGAGCAGGCCGCCGAGACCGAGGCGCTGGCGAAGTCGCTGGACGCCAACGACGGCGTGTACTTCGTCCCGGCGCTCACCGGGCTCGGCTCGCCGCACTGGGATCCCTACGCCCGCGGGACGGTCGTCGGGCTGACGCGCGGCGCCACGCGCGCGCACCTCGCGCGCGCCGCGCTGGAGGCGATGGCCTACCAGGCGGTCGACGCGATCGACGCGATGCGGGGCGCCGGCGCGGACCCGCTCGAGGAGCTGCGCGCCGACGGCGCCGCGACCGTCAACCAGTGGCTGATGCAGTTCCAGGCCGATATGCTCGGCGTCCCCGTCGTCGTGCCGGAGGTCGCGGAGACGACCGCGATGGGGGCGGCGCTGCTCGCGGGTGTCGGCGCGGACCTGCTGACGCTCGACCAGGTGCGCTCGCTCGGCGACGAGCGAGCGCGCTACGAGCCCGCCATGGGCGAGGACGAACGCGCCTCGCTGCTCGACGGCTGGCATCGCGCGCTGGAGCGCTCACGCGCCTGGGCGGCGGAGTGATCGGGTAGAAATCGTAGCCAGATGAAGGAGCAGGTCTACAAGGACCCACGCCCCGAGGAGTACTTCGATCGCTTCCACGAGCGGGCGCGCACGCGTGAGCCCGACTGGGTCTACGCGGCGGTCAAGTACCTGACGACGATCTACTCGTGGATCTTCTTCCGGGCGCGCGCGATCCGCGCGGAGCGGGTGCCGCCCGAGGGGCCGGTGATCATCGCGCCCAATCACTTCTCGCACATGGACCACTTCTTCGTCGGCGACCCGCTGCGGCGCTCGGTGCGCTTCATGGCGAAGTCGCAGATGTTCAAGCCGCCGCTGCAGTGGGTCTTCACCCACGGCGGCGTGTTCCCGATCCGCCGCGGGCACCGCGACGAGAAGGCGTTCGACACCGCGCGCACCGTGCTCGACCAGGGCGGCTGCGTGGTCATGTACTGCGAGGGAGGGCGCTCGCGCACGGGCGATCTGGCGGAGGAGCCCAAGCGCGGCATCGGGCGGCTCGCGCTCGAGACAGGAGCGACGGTCGTGCCCGCCGCGATCTACGGCTCCTCGCAGGTGCGCAACTGGAAGCGGCTGCAGTTCCCGAAGGTGACGATCCTGTTCGGCGACCCGATCCGCTGGGAGCCGCGCGTCGAGGAGCCGACCCGCGAGCAGCAGCAGGAGGTCGCCAACCAGATCCTCGCCGAGATCAAGTCGCTGTACGCGCTGCTCGAGGCCGAGGGCCGCAAGGGCGTGCTCAAGCGCCTGCGCGCGCTGCGTCGCGAGGCGCGCAAGCGCCCGGCGACCGTATGACTGCTAAGACGGTGTGATGGTCGATCCCCGCGAGGCGCTGCCTTCGCTGCCGCTCCCGCTGCTGCGCGGGCGCCTGCACCAGTACGCGGCGGGCGTCGCGGCGATCGCCGCCGTCGTGCTGATCGCGCTCGCGCCCGACGAGCGCGCGCGCACGGCCGCCGCGGTCTACGGCGCCGGCCTGTGCGTGCTGTTCGGGATGAGCGCGCTGTATCACCGCTGGCCCGGGCCGATCCGCTTCAAGCCGCTGCTGCGCCGGCTCGACCACTCGGCGATCTTCGTCTTCATCGCGGCGAGCTACACGCCGGTGGGCCTGCTCGTGCTCTCCCCGCCGCTGGGGACCATCATCCTCGCCGTGGCCTGGACGGTCGCGCTCGGCGGCGTGATCATGAGCGTCGCCTGGATCGACGCGCCGCGGTTCGTGCAGGCGGTCTGTTACATCGCCGCCGGCTGGGTCGCGATCGCCGCGCTGCCGCAACTGCTCAGCGCCGGCGTCGCCCCCTTCGTCCTCTTCGCGGTCGGCGGGCTCGTCTACTCGATCGGCGCGCTCGTCTACGCGTGGCAGCGGCCGGACCCGTGGCCGCGGGTGTTCGGCTTCCACGAGGTCTTCCACACGCTGGTGATCGCCGCCGCGATCGTCCACTTCGTGGCGATGGCCGGCTGGGTCATCCCGCGCTGAGCGCGATGGAGCTGCTGCGTCCCGGCGTCCTCGACGGCGTGCGGATCGTGGCCGCCGGGACGGGGCCGCTCTCCGCTGCGATCGGTGCGCGCGCGGCGCTGCTCGGTGCGACGGTCGAGTCGCTGGCCGTCGACCCGTTCGGCGAGGAGCCCGACGGCGTCGACGCCGCCGACCTGCTCGTGTGGGACGGCGACGGCGCGGCCGGCGCGCACGCCGGCGTCGACGGGGTCCGCGCGGCGCTGGACGGCGCCTGGCTGGCGATCCGGCCGGTCGCGAACCGCGCCTGGATCGAGCGCGACGGCGCCGAGGGTGGCCGGATCCTGCTGCTCGCGCCGCGCCCTGGCGACGCCCACGCCGAGGCCGCCCGCGCCGGCCTGGAGAACCTCGCGCGCACGCTCTCGGTCGAGTGGGCGCGCTTCGGCATCCGCCCTGTCGCCGTGCTCCCAGGCGCGGGCCGCACGGCGGGCGAGGTCGCGGAGCTCGCCGCCTACCTCGCCTCGCCCGCCGGCGCCTACTACTCCGGCTGCGCGTTCACCCTCGCCTAGAGGAGCCCTAGCCCGCCCAGGGCACCACGACGGAGTCCTCGGTCGGGGCGTCGCGCGCGACGACGTACTCCGCCGGATCGGTCTCCGAGCGATTGCGCAGCAGGTGCGTCTCGCGCGGCGGGACGAACACCATGTCGCCCGCGCCGATCGTCACCGTCTCCTGGAGCTGGTCGCCCCAGGAGACGTCGAGCGAGCCCGAGAGCATGTAGACCGCGCTCTCGCAGTGCTCGTGGTAGTGCGCCAGCGACTGCGCGCCGGCGGGGACGCGGAACACGCCCATGTAGATGCGCGTCGCCCCGGCCGTGGCCTGGGAGATCTCCGCGCCGCCCACGACGCCGCGGGGGACGTCGCGCTCCTCGTCGGTTGGCTTGACGACCTTCATGGACGCCAGGCTACGTCGTCATGCCGGTGAACTGGCCACCGGTGATGTTGAGGACCTGCCCGTGGACGAAGTTCGACCACGGCGAGCACAGGAAGAACACGCCGCCGGCCGCCTCCTCGGGGGTGCCGGTGCGCCCGAGCGGGATGAGCATCGAGGCCATGCCGCGCATCTGGTCGGGGATGCCGAGCTGCACCTTCTCGCCGCCGATCTCCATCTGGTTGTCGTCGACCTTGGACGCGGTCAGGCGCGTCTCGATCCAGCCGAACGCGACCGCGTTGACGTTGATCTTGAACTGGCCCCACTCCTTGGCCAGCGTCTTGGTGAGGCCGACGACGCCGCTCTTGCCGGCCGCGTAGTTGGCCTGGCCGGCGTTGCCCATCGTCCCCGAGATCGAGGAGACGTTGACGATCTTGCGGAAGACCTCCTCGCCACGCTCCTTTTCCTGCTTGGCGGGCTCGCGCAGGTGCGGGGCCGCCGCGCGGATCACGCGGAAGGGGACGATCGTGTGGATGTCGAGCATCCGCTGGAACGCGTCGTCGGACATCTTGTGGATCGGCGCGTCGATCGTGTAGCCGGCGTTGTTGACGATGATGTCGATCTTGCCCCAGGCGTCGATCGCCGCCTTGACCAGCTCGTCGGGCGCGCCGGGCCTGGTGAGGTCGCCGGCGTAGACGGTCGTCTCGCCCGCGATCTCGGAGGCCGCCTGCTGGGCGGCGTCGCCGTCGAGGTCGTTGATGAGCACGCGCGCGCCCTGCTCGCAGAGCAGCTCGGCCGTGGCGCGTCCGATGCCGCGCGCCGAGCCGGTGACGATGGCCACCTTGCCGTCGAGAACTGCCATGTTCGGGCCTCCAGGGTTCCGGTTGGGAGGCCCGGCAGGCTACGCGGCGACGGCGAGATCCGCGCAGCCGAGGCGGCCGCCGTCGAGCCGCTCGACGCGGTCGGCCAGCGCCGCGACCTCGGGCTCGCGCGTGAAGACGACGACGGCGATGCCGTCCTCGTGGGCGGCGTCGCGCAGCAGCTCCATCAGCGAGCGTGCCTCGTCGGCGGGGAGGTCGGCCGCGGGCTCGTCGACGAGCAGCACGGTCGGGGCGCCGAGCAGCGCACGAGCCAGCGCGGCGCGGCGGCGCTCGCCGGCCGTGAGCTGGTCGGGGCGGTGGTGGAGGTGATCCGCGAGCCCGACGCGCTCGAGCAGCGCCTCGACCGCGCCCGGCTCGGGGCGGCGGGCGGCGATCAGCAGCGGCAGCGCGACGTTCTCGCGGATCGTGATCGTGGGGAGGGCTGGAGCTTCGGGAAGCAGGATGCCGACGTGGTCGCGGCGCAGGGCGGTCGCCTCGCGGTCCTCGAGGCCGGCGAGCTGGCGGCCGGCGAGCGTGACGGCACCCGTGGTCGGGCGATCGAGGCCGGCGAGCACGTGCAGAAGGGAGCTCTTGCCGCAGCCGGCCTCACCGACGATCGCCGTCAGCTCGCCCGCGGCGGCGGCGAAGGTGACGCCGCGCAGCGCGTACGTCGCGTCCGGGCCGTCGCCGACGCGCAGGGAGACGTCGTGCGCGGCGACGGGGGTGTGGGTGGTGGTGGCGATCATTCCGTTGACCTCGGCAAGCATTGGTGTGCTGGAAGGACCCTTCCAGCGAGCGGGTGGGTCTGCCGTACGGGAGCCCCCCGAGTTCCGAGGTCGGCGAGGGGCGGTTTCCCGCACCGCGGCGCACGGGTTCCCCGCCGGGTGTGGCGCTACCGGCGAACTGCGGCGGGTAGGGCACCGTGAGCCTGGCGGGGCCGGTCTCCACCGGCGCGTGTCGCGTTTTGCCCGCGGTGGAGGCAAAAACCGCCACGCGTGTCGCGTTGACCACCTGGTGGGTGGTGAAGGCGACACGCGTAGGTCAGGCGGGGCCAGACCCCGTTTAGGTAAAGAGGGTCAGACCCCGTTTAGGTATCGGCCGCACGTGCCGGTTGGCGCCTGGGCGGGGCAGTGGCGCCGGCGAACGGCGGCTGGGTAGGGAGTGCGGGGCCGGTCTCCACCGGCGCGTGTCGCGTTTTGCCCGCGGTGGAGGCAAAAAGCGCCACGCGTGTCGCGTTGACCACTTGGTGGGTGGTGAAGGCGACACGCGAAGGGGGATCAGCCCCGATGGCCGAGCCCGGTGCTTCCGCACCCAGCCGGGGTCGACCTTCGCCCGCGCCCTCGCGACGCCGCTAGCCCACCAGCATCCGGCCGAGGATCTCGCGCATGATCTCGTCGGTGCCGCCGCCGATCGGGCCGAGGCGGGCGTCGCGGACCGCGCGCTCGCGCTCGCCGGCGTCGTCCGGGCCGAGCAGCGCGAGCACCGACTCGGCGACCTCGAACGACGCGCGCTGCGTGAGCAGCTTCGCCATCGTCACCTCGCGCACCGCACTGCCTCGGCCAAAGGCCTCGTCACCGGCCGCTTCGCCGGCCTCGCGCCAGTCGAGGAAGCGGCGCAGCGCGTGGTAGGTCAGCGCCGCGCCCGTCTCCGCACGCACGGCGAGCTCGGCCACCGCCGCCCTCGCCGCGCCGCCGTACCCGCCCGGCCGCGACGGCAGCCCGGCGACCGCCTCCTCGACGCCGCGGCGCATCGCCCCGACCGCGCCGAGGGCCATCAGCAGCCGCTCCCACTGGAAGTTGGCCATGATCAGCGCGAAGCCGCGGTCGAGCTCGCCGAGCAGGTGCTCGGCCGGGACGAAGACCTCGTCGAAGGCCAGCTCCGCCGTGTCCGACGCCCGCCAGCCGAGCTTGCGCAGCGGCGACGCGCGCACGCCATCGCCGCGCTCGATGACGAGGAACGAGATGCCGCCGTGCCCGGCGCCGCCGGTGCGGACCGCCGTCAGGTAGAAGGATGCGCGCACGCCGTTGGTGATGAACGTCTTCGCGCCGGAGACGAGCCAGCCGCCGTCGACCGGCACCGCCCGTGTGCGCAGCGAGGCGACGTCGGATCCCGCGTCGGGCTCGGTGATCGCCAACGCGCCGATCGCCTCGCCGCGGATCGCCGGCACGAGCCATCGCTCCCGCTGCCACTCGGTGCCGAACCGCGCGATCGGCGGCGTCGCGATCCCCACGTGCGCGCCGATCCCGGCCGCCACCCCGCCCGAGCCGCAGCGCGCGAGCTCCTCGCAGAGCACCGCGTCGGCGACCCAGTCCGCAGCCGGCCCGTACTTCAGCCCCAGCCAGCCCTGGGCCGCCAGCGCGCCGAAGACGGAGTCCGGGAACGAGCCCGCGCGCTCCCATGACGGAGCGTGCGGCCGCAATTCGGAAGCGATCCATCCGCGCATCCGCGCGCGCAGCGCCTCATGCGCTGCCGTGAACGGCGGGCTAGAGGCCGTACGAGCGCCCGATGACATCGAGCATGATCTCGTCCGTGCCGGCGCCGATGCGGTTGAGCCGCAGGTCGCGCCAGACGCGCTCGACGCCGTACTCCTTCATGTAGCCGGCGCCGCCGTGGATCTGCAGGCACTCGTCGGCGACCTCGACCGCGATCCGCGACGCGTACAGCTTCGCCATCGAGATCTCGCGCACCGGGTACTCGCCGTTGGCGAAGCGCCAGGCGGTCGTGTAGTTGAGCTGGCGCGCCGCCTCGAGCTTGGTCGCCATCTCGGCGAACTTGTGCCGGGTGACCTGGAACCTGCCGATCGGGCGCCCGAACGCGACGCGCTCGTTGGCGTACTGCAGCGTCTGCTCGAACAGCCGCTGCGCGCCCGCGACCGCGCCCGCCGCGCCGATCATCCGCTCGCCCTGGAGCTCCCACATGATGTGGTAGAAGCCCTTGCCGATCTGGCCGAGCACGGCCGAGTCGGGCACCCGCACGTCCTGGAAGGCCAGCAGCGCCGTGTCGGACGCGTGCATGCCCATCTTCATGAGCTTCTTCTCGCGGATCACGCCCGGCAGGTCCATGTCGACGATGAACAGCGTGAAGCCGTCGTGGCCCGCGTCGGGATCGGTCTTCGTCACCAGCACGATGAAGTCGGCCCGGTGGCCGTTGGTGATGTAGGTCTTCGACCCGTTGATGACCCACTCGTCGCCGTCGCGGACGGCGCGCGTCTTGATGCCCGAGACGTCCGAGCCGGCGTCGGGCTCGGTGATCCCCAGGCAGGAGATCTTCTCGCCCTTGATCGAGGGCACGAGGTAGCGCTGCTTCTGCTCCTCGGTGCCGAACAGGAAGACCGGCGGCGTCGCCATGTCGGTGTGTACCGCGATGCCCATGCCGAGGCCGCCGCAGCGCGCGTGCACGATCTCCTCGGCGAGCACGATCGAGGCGAAGTAGTCGCCGCCCTGGCCGCCGTACTCCTCGGGATAGGAGAGCCCCAGGAAGCCGAGCTCGCCCATGCGCTGGAAGACCCAGTCCGGGAACGTCGTCTCCTCCCACTCCTCCGCGTGCGGCGCCAGCTCCTTGGTGGCGAAGTTGCGGATCGACTCGCGCAGCGCGTCGTGCTCCTCGGTGAAGATGAAGTGGCGCTTGGAGGCGGCGTGGTCGGGCTTGCGGACGTCGGTGGCGGCCATGGAGTGGACAGTAGGACTTCCTACTTCCGACCGCAAAAGGCGAGCGGTCGGAAAGCGATCCGGCGGGTACGACATGGAACAGGCGGCAGCGGTCGCCCTCCCGGAGG
>DATBDM010000135.1:0-4828 GCA_036269915.1 Solirubrobacteraceae bacterium
TGCGCAAGAAGCTCACGTACGCCAACGTCATGGCGACCATCGCAGTGTTCGTCGCCCTCGGGGGCTCGAGCTATGCGGCCGTCGCCATCACGGGCAAGGACATCAAGGACGGCACGGTCACCGGTCAGGACGTCAAGGACAAGTCGCTGACCGCGAAGGACTTCAGCGGCTCCGTCGCGGGCCCGCAGGGCAAGCGCGGCAAAACCGGGGGGACGGGCGCCACCGGCGCGGCCGGCGCGCAGGGCGCGCAGGGCATCCAGGGCGCGCAGGGCATCCAGGGCCCGAAGGGCGACATGCTCGCCGCCGGCCCGAGCGACGCGAGCAAGATCGGCGGCGTCGGCCTCGGCACGTCCTCGCAGCTCCAGGACTTCGCGGTCACACAGCCGTTCACGGCGGACCGCGACCTGCGCTGCCTCGTGACCTCGACGGTCCAGTTCTACTCCTACAAGCCGGGCGCCGACAGCGACACGCTGCACCTCTACAACGCCAAGGGCACGGGCGCCGGCCCGTCCGGTCTGCAGTGGGTGAGCGACGGCCTCTCGGGCGCGACGTTCGTGAACACGGACGACGGCGGCACGCAGCCGGCGCTGACACGGTCGAGCGTCCTCACGGTCGCCCAGGGCGAGACGGCGCGCTTCGGCGTCGAGTTCGACGACGCGCGGACGTGGGCGCCGGGTACGTTCTCCGCGGTGACCTCCTACGCCTGCAACTGAGCGCGCGCCGGCCCTCGAGCCGGTCGCACCGCGGGTCTGGCTGCTGCGTGGCGGCCTGACCCGCCTGATGAACGTCTACCTGATCGAGGACGGCGACGGCGTCGTCGTCTTCGACGCTGGCGAGAAGGGGATGGCCGCGGCGATCGCCGCCGCGGCCGAGCGGATGGGCGGGCTGAAGCGCGTCGTGCTCGGCCACGCCGACACCGATCACCGCGGCTCGGCGCCGGAGCTGAGCGCGCTCGCGCCGGTGCTCTGCCATCCCGACGCCGTCGCCGAGGCGCAGGGCAGCGGCGGGCGCTCGTACTGGGACCTGGGCAAGCTGCCGTTCGTGCCGCGCCTGCTGCACCGGGTCCTGCACCGCTTCGTCTGGGACGGCGGCCCGGTGCGGATCGCCGGCACCGTCCGCGAGGGCGAGGAGGTCGCGGGCTTCGAGGTCGTCGAGCTTGCCGGCCACGCGCCCGGGCTGATCGGCCTGTGGCGCGCGTCGGACCGCGTCGCGCTCGTCTCCGACACCGTCTACCTGAACGACATGCTCGGCCGCCGCGTGCCCGCGCACGTCCCGCACGTCGCCTACAACCTCGACACCGAGCGGGCGCGGGCGAGCATCCGCAAGCTGGCCGCGCTCGATCCGCTCGTCGTCGGCGTCGGGCACCTCGGGCCGATGCGCGGCCCGGGGATCCGGGCGGAGCTCGAGGCCGCGGCTGCGAGCCTGTCGGCATGAGCCAGACCGGACGTGAGATCCAGCTCGCGGCGCGCCCGCACGGCGAGCCGACGCCCGATGACTTCCGCCTCGTCGAGGTCGAGGTGCCCGACCCGCAGGACGGCCAGGTGCTCGTCCGCAACCTGCTGATGTCGGTCGACCCGTACATGCGCGGGCGCATGAACGACGTCCCGTCCTACGTCCCGCCGTTCAAGCTCGACAAGGCGCTCGCCGGCGCCGCCGTCGGCGAGGTGATCGCCTCGCGCGCGGACGGCGTGGAGGAGGGAGCGCTCGTCGTGCACGACCGCGGTTGGCGCGAGTACGCCGTCCTCGACGCGCGCTACGCGCACCGCATCGATCGCTCGATCGCCCCGCCGTCGGCCTTCCTCGGCGTGCTCGGCAGCACCGGCCTGACCGCCTACGCCGGCCTGCTCGACGTCGCCGGGCTGCGCGAGGGCGACGTCGTCTTCGTCTCGGGCGCCGCGGGCGCGGTCGGGTCGGTCGCCGGGCAGATCGCCAAGCTGCGCGGACACACGGTGATCGGCAGCGCGGGCTCGCCGGAGAAGGTCGCGCTGCTGCGCGACCAGCTCGGCTTCGACGCCGCCTTCGACTACCACGACGGCCGCGTGTCGAAGCTGCTGCGCGCCGCCGCGCCGGACGGCATCGACGTCTACTTCGACAACGTCGGCGGTGAGCACCTGGAGGCGGCGATCGGGTCGCTGCGCCGCTACGGCCGCATCGCGCTGTGCGGCGCGATCTCCTCCTACAACGCGACCGAGCCGCCCGCCGGGCCGCGCAACATGCACATGGCGATCGGCAAGCGGCTGACCATGCGCGGGTTCATCGTCTTCGATCACCACGACCGCCGGCCCGACTTCGAGCGCGAGGTCGGCAGCTGGCTGCGCGAGGGCCGCCTGCACGCGCCGGAGACGATCGTCGAGGGCGGCATCGAGCAGGCTCCGCAGGCCTTCATCGACCTGCTGCGCGGGACCAACACGGGCAAGATGCTCGTACGTCTCCAGTCTTAGCCGAGCTTGAGCGAACGCTCAGGCGGCGCTATGGGGCGCGCGCGACAGTGGAAGCATGCTGGATGTCCTCCACGACGTGATCGTCGCCCTGCTGCTCGGTGGCGCCGCAGCCGTCTTCGCCCTGCTCGCCTGGGCCGGCCGTCCGCGATGAGCGCAACGCGTCCGCGCTGAAGACGATCAGCGCGGCCCACACGAGCGCGAAGCCGGCCAGCCGCGACAGCGGCATCGCCTCTCCGTCGACGAACACGCCGATCGCCAGCTGCAGGATCGGGGCGAGGTACTGCAGCAGGCCGAGCGTGCTCAGCCGCACGCGGATCGCCGCGGCGCCGAACAGCATCAGCGGGATCGCCGTGACCACGCCTGCGCCGGCCAGCAGCAGCGCATGGCCGACGCCGTCGGTCGTGAAGGTGCCGGCGCCGGTGTGGCCGATCCAGAGCAGGTAGGCCAGCCCCAGCGGCGCGAGCAGCGCCGACTCGAAGGCGAAGCTCTGCACGCCGTCGACGCCCGCGCGCTTCTTCGTCAGGCCGTAGGTCCCGAACGAGAGCGCCAGCACGATCGAGATCCACGGCGGGCGGCCGTAGTCGACCGTGAGCACGGCGACGGCCAGGGCGCCGATCGCCACGGCCGCCCACTGCGCGCGGCGCAGCCGCTCGCCGAGGACGAAGACCGCCAGCGCCACGGTGACGAGCGGGTTGATGAAGTAGCCGAGCGAGGCCTCGACGACGTGGCCGGAGTTGACGGCGTAGATGAACGTGCCCCAGTTGACGGTGACGAGCACCGCGGCGAGCGCGAGCAGCCGCGCGCGCCGGCGGCCGAGCGTGACCACCCAGCGGAAGCCGACCGTCGGGGCGAGCACGACGGCGGCGAAGACCGCCGACCAGACGACGCGGTGGGCGAGGATCTCGACCGGCGCGGCGGGCTCCAGCAGCGGCCAGTAGAGCGGGAACAGGCCCCACAGCACGTAGGCGCCGACGCCCGCGGCGAATCCGGACCGCAGCTTCACGCGGTGCTCGTGATCAGCTCGAGCAGCGACTCGCTGTGACGCTCGATGAACGCCGGCCCGATCCCCTTGATCGACGCGAGCTCCGCCGGGGTGCTCGGCGCGCGGCGGACGATCTCGCGCAGCGTCGCGTCGTTGGCGATCGTGTACGCGGGCTTGCCGTCGGCGCGCTCGCGGCGCCACTGCTTGAGCGGCGCGAGCTCGGCGTCGGAGACGTCGCGGCCGCCCTCGACCAGCGTCGCCTGCCGGCGAGCGGCGCCGCCGGCCCGGACCGAGCGTGAGGCGGGCAGCCAGTCGGGCGGGTCGTCGACGTCGCAGCAGCGGCCGAGCGGCGCGCCGGGCGAGTGGTCGCCGAAGTGGTCGAGCATCTGCCGCCGCCGGCAGACGTCCGAGGTGCTCGCGTAGCGCTCGATCGAGCGGTAGGACTCCCAACGGCGGTTCGTCGCCTCGCGGCACAGCCGCGCCGCGGCGCCGAGGTCGAGCCCGCGCACCGACAGCTCGATGCGCATGCGCCCGTCGTGGCCGGGCGCGAGCCGCAGTGCGCCCGCGCGCTCGGCGACCCCGAGCGCGATCCGGTCGCGGTCGCTGGGCGCGTCGAGCTCGACCGCCCCGTCGCTTGCGGCCGCGGACAGCCGGTCGACGAGCGAGCGGATCTGCGCCGGTGTGACCTCGGCCTCACGGATGAAGCGCACGAGCCGCCCGAGGTCCGAGCGCGAGGCGAGCAGCACCGCGCGGCTCGGCGCGCCGTCGCGGCCCGCGCGCCCGGCCTCCTGGTAGTAGGCCTCCAGGCTCGAGGGCAGCGCCCAGTGCCACACGGAGCGCACGTCGGCCTTGTCGACGCCCATCCCGAACGCGTTCGTGGCGACGACCACCTCGGCCTCGCCGGCCATGAACGCGCGCTGGCTCTCGCTGCGCGCGACGGGCGTCATGCCCGCGTGGTAGGCGACGGTCGACAGGCCCGCGCGGCCGAGCTCCTCGGCGACCTCCTCGGTCGACTTGCGGGTGCCGCAGTAGACGATCGCCGGGCGGTTGGACTCCATCGCCAGGCCGTCGGCGAGCAGCGCCCGCTTGCGCGCGACCGAGCCCTCGCCGTCGAACGGGATCACGTCGAAGGAGAGGTTCGGCCGGTCGAACCCCGAGCGCACGCGCTCGGGATCGCGCAGCCCGAGGCGGGCGACGATCTCCTCCGCGACCTTCGGCGTGGCCGTCGCGGTGCAGGCCATCACCGGTGGGTGGCCGAGCGCGTCGATCACCGGCCGCAGCCGCAGGTAGTCCGGGCGGAAGTCGTGGCCCCACTCGCTGACGCAGTGCGCCTCGTCGACCACGAACAGCGCGAGCGCCCGCTGCGCGATCGCCGCGCGGAACGCGCCGGAGGCGAAGCGCTCCG
>DATBDM010000136.1:0-4112 GCA_036269915.1 Solirubrobacteraceae bacterium
TCGGCACGCACTACGCGCAGGCGGACGGCGCCCTGCCGGTCGACGCGCCCGACGGCGGCGGGCCGCTCGAGCCGCTGCGGCCGCTGCCCGTGGACCTGGCCGCGAACGTCGAGAGCCTCGGGGTGAGGGTCATCCGCGCCCGCGACGCCGCCGGCCTGCGCGAGGCGCTCGCGTCGGTGCGCGACGCCGACGGGCCGGTCGCGATCCACGTCGAGGTCGACCGCTACGCGGGCGTCCCGGACTTCGAGGGCTGGTGGGACGTGCCCGTGGCCGAGGTCTCGGAGTCCGAGCCGGTCCGCCGCGCGCGGGAGGCCTACGAGCGCGACCGTGCGGCCCAGCGGAGCTATCTGTGAGCGAGCTGCTCGTCCATCCGGGCGCGCCGGGGCCGGACGGCACGCGGTTGCGCGTGACACCGGAGTCCGCCGGGTGGGGCCACGTCGGCTTCGAGCTGCTCACGCTCGCCCCGGGCGCGGTGGCGCGCCGCGACACCGGCGACCGCGAGGTCTGCATCGTCGCGGTCGCGGGCGTCGCGCACGTGCGCTCCGGGCACGGCGAGTGGCGCGACGTCGGGGCGCGCGCGACGCCGTTCGACGGGCCGCCGGACGCGGCCTACCTGCCGCCGGGCGGCGCCTTCGAGATCGAGGGCGCCGGCGACGGCGCGGAGATCGCGCTCTGTTTCGCGCCCGCGCCGGGCGGCGGCGCGGCCGCCCGCCGGCTCCCGGCCGCCGGGACCAGCGTCGAGACGCGCGGGCACGGCGCGCACGAGCGCTTCGTCACCGACATCCTGATGGACGGCTCGCCCGCCGACTCGCTGCTCGTCTGCGAGGTGCTCACTCCGGCCGGACACTGGTCGAGCTACCCGCCGCACAAGCACGACCGCGACGCGCTGCCCGAGGAGTCCCTGCTCGAGGAGACCTACTATCACCGGGTCACGCCGGCGCAGGGCTTCGGGCTCCAGCGCGTCTACTCCGAGGACCGCACGTTGGACGAGACGCTGAGCTTCGGTGACGGAGACTTGGTGCTCGTGCCGCGCGGCTACCACACGGTCTCCGCGCCGCCCGGCTACACCGTGTACTACCTGAACGTGATGGCCGGCCCGGCGAGGGCCTGGGCCGTCACCAACGATCCCGATCACGAATGGACGCTCCAGCCATGACCGCCGCACCCTCCACCGGCACCCGGCTGCTCGACAACTACGTCGGCGGCGCCTGGGTCCCCGCCACCGCCTCCGACGCGCTCGACGTCACCAACCCCGCCACCGGCGAGCCGCTCGCCCGCGTGCCGCTGTCCGCGCGCGCGGACCTCGACGCCGCCGTGCAGGCCGCGCGCGAGGCGCTGCCGGCCTGGCGCGCGGTCAGCGTGATCGCTCGCGCGCAGAAGCTCTTCGCCCTGCGCGAGGGGCTGATCGAGCGCCGCGAGGACCTCGCCCGCTCGGTCACGACCGAGATGGGCAAGACGCTCGTGGACGCCCGCGCCGAGGTCGCTCGCATGATCGAGATGGTCGAGGCGGCCACCGCGGTCCCGACGACGATGCAGGGCCGCATCCTCGAGGACGTCTCGCGCAACGTCGACGCCGAGACGGTGCGCCAGCCGGTCGGCGTCTGCGCGGCGATCGTCCCGTTCAACTTCCCCGCGATGGTGCCGTTCTGGTTCCTCCCGTTCGCGATCGCCTGCGGCAACACGTTCATCCTCAAGCCGTCCGAGCAGGTGCCGCTGACCCAGCAGATCGCCTTCGAGGTGCTCGACGGGCTCGAGCTGCCGCCCGGCGTGGTCAACCTCGTCAACGGCTCGCGCGAGATCGTCGAGGGCATCCTCGAGCACCCGGGCATCGACGCCGTCTCGTTCGTCGGCTCGGCTCCGGTCGCGCGGATCGTCTACGAGGGCGCGGCGAAGGCCGGCAAGCGCGTGCAGGCGCTCGGCGGCGCCAAGAACCACATGGTCGTGATGCCGGATGCGGTCATCGACAAGACCGTCGACGGCATCATCGGCTCGGCCTTCGGCGCCGCGGGCCAGCGCTGCATGGCCGGCTCGGTCGTGGTCACGGTCGGCGACGCGCACGACGCGCTGATGCCGGCGCTGCGCGAGGCGACCGAAGGCCTGCGCGTCGGCGACGGCCTGGAGGAGTCGACCGAGGTCGGGCCGCTCGTGTCGTGCGCCGCGCGGGATCGCGTGCGCGGCTGGATCGACCGCGGCGAGGCCGACGGCGCGAACATCGTCGTCGACGGCCGCGGAGTCGATGCCGCCCCCGAGGGCGCGTTCGTCGGCCCGACGATCCTCGACGGCGTCTCGCCCGACATGGAGATCGCCCAGGAGGAGGTCTTCGGGCCGGTCCTCACGGTGATCCCCGCGGCCAGCCTCGACGAGGCGATCGACATCATCAACCGCTCGCGCTTCGGGAACGGGACGTCGATCTTCACCGAGTCCGGCTCCGCCGTGCGGCGCTTCCGCCACGAGGTCCAGGCGGGCATGATCGGCGTCAACATCGGCGTCGCCGCGCCCGTCGCCTTCTTCCCGTTCTCGGGCTGGAAGGACTCGTTCCTCGGCGACCTGCACGCGCACGGGACCGACGCGGTCGACTTCTACACGCGCAAGAAGACCGTCACCAGTCGCTGGTTCTCCTCCGGCCAGGGCTCCGGGGCGTACTTCGTCGAGCGGTAGGCCGCGCCTAGACTTCGGCCGCATGGTCGTCGAGCCCGCCTCCGGCAACCGGGCGGCGCTGCGCGCCGGGCTGCTGTCGCGCTGTGAGCGCGCGGTCCGCCGCGCGCGCCGCGGCGGCCGCGAGGTGCTGCTCGCCCACACGGTGCAGGTGGGGCCGGACGTCGACCCGAGCGCCGTGGCCTTCGCCACGCGCGTCGACGGGCAGCCGTGGTCGTGCTTCGAGCAGCCCGACCGCGACGGCGCCGCCCTCGCCACCGTGGGCTGCGTGCGCCGCCTCGAGGCGCGCGGTCCGCGGCGCTTCGCCGAGGTCGCCGCCGCCTGGCGCGAGCTCGCCGCGGCCGCCGAGGCCGACGCGCCCGACGGCCCGCGCGGCGCCGGGCTGGTCGCCGCCGGCGGCTTCGCCTTCGCGCCCGACGGCGGCGCGGCGCCGCACTGGGACGGCTTCGCGCCCGCCTCACTGACCGTGCCCGAGCTGGCGATCGCGCGACGCGGCCGCGACGTGCGCGTGACCGTCGCCGCGGTGGCGGCGCCGGACGACCTGCCCGAGGCGCTCGCGCGCACCCTCGGCGAGCGGCTCGACAGCGTGCGGACCAAGCCGCTGCCGCTGCTGGACCCGGCGCCGGTCGTGCGCTCGACGGTCTACTCGGTCGCTCCGCCCGAGCACTACGAGGAGGCGGTCGGCCGCGCCGTGCAGCGCATCCGCGCCGGCGAGTTCGAGAAGATCGTGCTCGCCCGCGAGGTCGCCGTCCGCGCGCCGCACGACCACGATGCCGGGGCGGTCTTCGGGGTCCTGCGCGACGCCTTCCGCACCTGCTACGTCGTCTGCTCGGGCACCGCGGACGGCGCCGCCTTCATCGCCGCCTCGCCCGAGCTGCTGGTGCGCCGGGAGGGCGCCCGCGCCTCGACCGTGGCGCTGGCCGGCTCCACCCGCCGCTCCGCCGACCCCGCCGTCGACGACCACCTCGGCGAGCAGCTGATGCGCTCCGACAAGGACCGCGAGGAGCAGCGGATCGTCGCCCGCCGCATCGTCCGCACGCTGCGCCCGCACGCGGTCTGGATCGCCGCGCCCGACGAGCCGGCGGTGATCAAGGTCGCCAACATCCAGCACCTCGCGACGCCGATCCGCGCACAGCTGACGACGCCGCTGAGCGCCGTCGAGCTGGCCGGCCTGCTGCACCCGACGCCCGCCGTCGGCGGCGAGCCGCACGCCGCCGCCGTGCCGCGCATCCCCGCGCTCGAGGGCATCGATCGCGGCTGGTACGCCGGCGCCATCGGCTGGACGGATGCCAACGAGGACGGCGAGCTCTGCGTCGGGCTGCGCTGCGCGCTGCTCCGGGGTCGCGAGGCCCGGCTCTACGCCGGGGTCGGCGTCGTGCGCGACTCCGACCCGGCGGGCGAGCTGGCGGAGACCGAGATGAAGCTGGGGGCGCTGCTCCCGGTCATCGCGGTCTAGG
>DATBDM010000137.1:0-10567 GCA_036269915.1 Solirubrobacteraceae bacterium
ATCGTCCGCCGGCCCGATCCTCAGCCGTGCCCGTGCTGCGCCCGCGGCGAGTTCGACATGTGTCGCAACGGGCGCTATCGCGAGCGCGGGATCAAGGAGCTCGACGGCTACGGCGCCGAGCGCGTCGCGCTCGAAGCCGACTACGCCGTCAAGGTCGATGCCGCCCTCGGCTCCCTCGGCGTCCTCACCGAGCCGACCAGCGTAGTCGCCAAGGCTTGGGAGCAGGTCGATCAGGTGGCCGCGCAGGCGTGCCGCCCGCTGGAGAGCGTGCTGGTCACGGGCGCCGGGCCCATCGGCCTGCTCGCGGCGCTCCTGGCCGTCCAGCGGGGCCACCGCGTCGCGGTTCTCGATCGCGCGGTCGATGGGCCCAAGCCGGCGCTGGCCATGGCCCTCGGTGCCGAGTACCACAGCGGCTCCGTGGAGGAGATCGTCGCCATGGCCGAGCCCGACATCGTCGTGGAGTGCACAGGCGCCCCCGACGTGGTGACGCAGGCGATCCAGTCGACGGCGCCGGGCGCGATCGTGTGCCTGACCGGCGTATCGCCCCGCGGCCGGACGCTCAGCGTCGACGTCGGGTCGATCAACAACGAGCTCGTCCTGGAGAACGACGTCGTGCTGGGCTCGGTCAACGCGAACCACCGCCACTTCGACGCCGCCGTCCGAGCGCTCGCCGCCGCCGATCGCCAATGGCTCGAAGGGCTCATCACCCGGCGCGTCCCGCTCGATCACTGGGCCGAGGCGCTGCACCACCAGCCATCGGACATCAAGACCGTCATCGAGTTCGGGAACCACGTGAAGGAGCGACCATGAGATTCGGCATCATCGGCCTCGGGCGCATGGGCGCCAACATGGCGCTGGCTGCCAGCGAGCACGGGCACGAGGTGGTCGGCCACGATCGCGACGAGGACGTCATGTCGGAGCTCGCCGCGCACGGCCTGGAGGCCGCGCCGACGCCGCAGGAGCTGGTCGCCAGGCTCGACGCTCCGCGCGTCGTCTTCATCTACGTCCCGCACGGCGCCGCCACCGAGCACGTGTGCGAGGAGCTGCGCGCGCTGCTCGAAGCGGACGACATCGTCGTCGACGGCGGGAACTCCCATTGGGAGGACTCCCGCCGGCGCCATACCGAGTTCGCCGCGCGGGGCATCGGCTTCCTCGACCTGGGGACCAGCGGCGGAGTCTGGGGCGCGCGACATGGAGCGTGCTTCATGGCCGGCGGCGAGCGCGACGCCTTCGCGGCCGTCGAGCCGCTGCTGCGCGATCTGGCCTTCGACGAGCAGGCCACCCTCTTCGTGGGTGCGCCGGGGTCCGGGCACTTCGTCAAGCTGATTCACAACGCCATCGAGTTCGGGATGGTGCAGGCGATCGCCGAGGGGATGGAGCTGCTCGAGCGCTCGGACTTCGAGCTGGACCTGCCCGCCCTCCTGGAGAACTGGAACCACGGCTCGGTGATCCGCTCGTGGCTCGTCGAGCTGATGCGCGAGGCGCTGGAGGAGAACCCCGACCTCGAGCGCCTCTCCACCTACGTCGAGGACACCGGCGAGGTCAAGTGGGTGCTGGCGTGGGCGCTCGAGCGCGACATCCCGTCACCGGTCATCTCCGACAGCCAGCAGGCGCTGATGGCCTACCGCGACCTCGACTGGCCGGCCGCCAAGGCGGTCGCGCTGCTCCGCCACGGCTTCGGCGGCCACCCGGTCCACCAGGCCGAGGAGCACCTGGTGCGCTCCTCCTAGATGGTCGGCGCCGCCCCGAGGACCGCCGAGCTGCGCGCCCCGAGCGGCCGGCTGCAGGCCACGTTCATCCCCGGCGTCGGCATGCTCGGCTGGTCGCTGCGCGACCGCGGTGACGAGCTCGTGGCCCGGCCGGTCACGCTGGCCGACTACGCGGCGACCGGCGAGCCGACGGGGATCGCCCTGCTACACCCGTGGGCGAACCGCCTCGCCGAGCCGGAGTACGAGGTCGCCGGCCGCCGCGTGCGACTCGACACGTTCCACCCCGACCCGCACGGCCTGCCCATCCACGGCCTCGTAGCCGGCTCGCCGCACTGGGAGCTGCTCGATGAGCGCCCGGCCGGCCTGCGCGCCCGGCTCGACTACCCCGCGCATCCGGACCTGATGGCCGGCTTCCCCTTCCCGCACGTACTCGAGCTCAGCGCCGAGCTGGGCGACGAGCAGCTCGAGGTCGCCACCGAGCTCACGGCGACCGGCAACGTGCCCGTGCCGGTCGCGTTCGGTTTCCACCCGTACCTGCAGCTGCCGCGGCTCTCGCGCGCACAGTGGTGGGTCGAGCTGCCGGTGACCAGCCGCATGGAGCTCGACGAGCGCATGCTGCCCACCGGCCGCAGCGAACCGGTCCGGATCCCGCCCGGCCCGCTCGGCGACGCCGACTACGACGACGCGTTCGACGGCCTCGCCGACGCGCCCGAGTTCGTCCTCGCGGGCGGCGGCCGGCGCGTGGCCGTGCGCTTCCTCGAGGGCTACCGCTTCGCCCAGGTCTACGCGCCGCGCGGGCGCGACTTCATCTCCTTCGAGCCGATGACCGCGCCGATCAACCCGTTCGCCGACGACCGGACGCGGCTGCTCGCACCCGGCGCGTCCTACCGTGCGCGCTTCGCCATCGCGGTCGGTTAGGCGGAGCTCGCCAGCCGCCAGAGCAGAGCGCGGGCCGGCGCGCCGTCGGCCCCGGCGATCTTCAGCGGCAGGCAGGCGAGGAAGTACGCACCGGGCTCGACAGCCCGCAGGTCGAGCCCCTCGATCACGCCAACGTCGCGCTCCAGCAGGGCGATGTGGGCGGCGCGGTCGCCGATCGAGAGGTAGTCGATCCCGAGGACCCGCACGCCGCCGTCGATCACCGCGGCCGCCCCACTGCCGTCCAGGCGCAGGAACTCCGTGGCGAACTCGTCGCGCTCCCACAGCGGCGAGTTGCGCGTCCTGAGCAGCACGCGCTCGGTGCCGAGCGGCAGCTCGAGGCCGCGGATGACGTCCGCGTCGATCGGACCGGTCGCCGCCGTGGCGTCCACGACCAGGCACCGGCCGAGGAAGCGCTCGACCGACAGCTCGCTCGCGCCGCGCGCGCCGGAGATGAAGTGGCACGGGGCGTCGACGTGCGTGCCGGTGTGCGCGCCCATGTCCAGGCGGCTGATGTTCGCCGCGTCGCCGCGATCGATCGACCGCGCGAGGCTGATGTCCACGCCCGGGTCGCCGGGGTAGACCGGCATCCCGGGCCGGATCGGCACGGTGACGTCGATCGGCGGTCCCTCGGGGATCGCCTCCATCGCGGCCGTCACCCGAACCGGATCGTGGTCTTGATGTCGTCCGGCCCGCGCTCCAGCGCCTCGTGCCAGCGATCGAGCGGGGCGCGGCGCGTGATCATGCGCTCCAGCCAGCCGCGGTCGGCCTGGGCGAGCACCTCCGCGGCGGCGAGGAAGTGGCGGTGGTTGGCGTTCACCGACCCCATGACCACGTCGTTCTCGAGCACCAGCTCGTCGGCGAGGGCACCGACGTCGACGCTCAGGGTCCGCCCGCGCGGCGAGATCCCGATCAGGCAGGAGATGGCCGCCGGGGCAGTCGCCTGGATCGCGTCGAGCACGAGCTCGGGCGCGCCGGTGCACTCGAGCAGCACGTCCGGCTCCGCGCCCCTGCACGCGCCGGCCACCGTGCCGGTGTGGTAGGCCACGCCGAGCTCCTTGGCCAGCTCGCGCTTCGGTCCCTCGCGGGTGCGGTCGAGCAGGTGGACGTCGTGCCCTCGCTGCACGCCGATGAGCGCGGCCAGCAGCCCGATCGGCCCGGCGCCGGTGACCAGCACGCGGTCGACCGGCCGGCAGACCTGAGCGGCGATGCGATCGACCTGCTCCCACGCCTTGGCCACGACGCTGGTCGGCTCGGTGAGCACGCCGACCGAGACCAGGTCCTCGTCGAGCTTGACCGCGTAGTCACCTTCCAGCGCGACCAGCCCGGCGCCGTAGCCGTCGAGCTCCTTGATGCCGCGCTCGCGGTAGCGTCCGTTGCGGCACATATCGAACTCGCCGCGCGCGCAGCATTCACACGGCTCCGGGTCGGGACGGCGGACGATCCCCGCCACCAGGTCCCCGGCGGCGATCTCCCCGCCGTACGGCGCCTCGCGCACCAGGCCCAGCGACTCATGGCCGAGCACCAGCCGGTCGCTGCCGGGCGGCGGCGTCCCGTACTCGCCGCGGACGATCTCGACGTCGGTGCCGCACACGCCCAGCTCGATCATCTCGACGAGCAACTCGCCGTCGCCGGGTCGTGGATCCGGGCGCTCCTCCAAGCGCTCGTTCCCGGGCGAGCCGGGGATCACGGTGATCGCGCGCATGGCGCAGCCGATAAGTCGCGGCGGCGCGTGCACAAGGGCGACCACTTGCCGCCCCGGCGCGCCGGTCTACCACACGCCTCGAGGCATCTCGTGGCACAGCCAGACCCGCAGCGGCGGCGTGTCGTGGTGATCGGCGGAGGCTTCGGTGGCCTGGAGAGCGTCAAGGCACTCCGGCACCTGCCCGTCGACATCACGCTGATCGACCGCAACAACTACCACCTGTTCCAGCCGCTCACCTACCAGGTGAGCACCGCTGCGCTGTCGCCGGACGAGATCGCCGAGCCGCTGCGGGCGATCTTCCGCCGCGACCGCAACGTGCGCGTGCTCATGGCCGAGGTCAGCGGGCTCGACCTCGATCGGCGCCGCGTCGTGCTGCGCCCGAGCGTCGACGGCCTGGGCGAGGACACCGTGCCCTATGACACGCTCGTGGTCGCGGCCGGCGCGAGCTACTCGTACTTCGGCCACGAGGAGTGGCGCCCGCTGGCGCTCGAGGTCAAGACGCTCGACAACGCGTTGCGCGTGCGCTCGCGCATCCTCACGGCGTTCGAGGCGGCCGAGCTCGAGCACGATCACGACCAGCGCTGCCGTTGGCTGACCTTCATGGTCGTGGGCGCGGGCCCGACCGGCGTCGAGATGGCCGGCCAGATCGCCGAGCTCGCGCGCGACACGCTCCCCGGCGACTTTCGCGCGATCGACCCGCGGGCCGGGCGCGTACTGCTCGTCGAGGCGGCCGACCGCGTGCTCCCGGCGTTCCCCCCGCAGCTCTCCGAGCGCGCGGATCGCTCGCTGCGCGAGCTCGGCGTCGAGTCGCTCACCGGGCACACGGTGGTCGGCGTCGATCCCGAGTTCGTGCGCGTGCGGCAGGCCGGCGGGCAGACCGACGACATCCCCTGCCGCACGATCGTGTGGGCGGCGGGCGTCGCGGCGTCCCCCCTGGCCGCCGTCCTCGCCGAGGGGTCGGAGTCCGACGTCGACCGCGCCGGCCGCGTGACTGTCGAGGCCGACCTCACGCTGCCCGGGCGCCCCGAGGTGCTGGCCGTCGGTGACATGGCGCGCGTGCCCGAGAAGCCGCTGCCCGGGCTCGCTCCGGTGGCGATGCAGCAGGGACGCTACGTCGGCCGGCTCGTCGCCGACCGGCTCGCCGGGCGGACCACGCCGCCGTTCCGCTACATCGACAAGGGCAACCTGGCTACGATCGGGCGAGCGCGGGCCGTGGCCGACCTGCGCGGGCTGCAGGTCGGCGGGTTCCTCGCGTGGGCGATCTGGCTCGTCGTGCACCTCTTCTACCTCGTCGGCTTCGAGAACCGTGCGGTGGTCCTGGTGCGCTGGGCCTACAACTTCTTCACGCGCGGGCGCGGAGGGCGGCTGGTCACACACGCTTGACGCGGCGAAGCGGACGCCTATCTGCCACAGCGTGGACCGCTTCCGCCGTCAGGACAATGCCGTGCGCAGCGCCCGGCCGAGCTCGGCGCCCGAGCGCGAGCTGGTCGAGCCGACCTCCGAGCGCCGCCTGCACGTCGCCGTGCTGGCGCCGCCGTGGATCCCCATCCCTCCGCCCGGCTACGGCGGCATCGAGTTCGTGGTCGCCCTGCTGTGCGACGCGCTGGTCGAGCTGGGCCACGACGTCGAGCTGTTCTGCACGCCCGGCTCCCAATCGCGGGCGACGGTGCACCCGGTGCTCGACCGGCCGCATCCCGACAGCATCGAGCGCGCCCTGTTCGAGTGCGACCACACCGCCCGCGGGTTCCGCGCGATCGACGCCGCGGCGACCGCCGGGCACCCGTTCGACGTCGTCCACGACCACAGCGGCTACGCGGCGCTCGCCTTCGCCGACCGGCTCGAGACGCCGCTCGTGCACACGGTGCACGGTCCGTTCGACGGCGATACCAACGCTTACTACGCGGTCAACGGTCACAACGGCGCGATCGTCTGCATCAGCCGCGCCCAGGCCAGCATGGCGCCCGACGCGGGCATCGTCGACGGCGTGGTCCACAACCCGATCGACATCGACAACTGGCCGTTCGCCGAGACGAAGGAGGACTACCTCCTGTGGGTCGGGCGCTTCGTCGCCGAGAAGGGCCCGCAGCGGGCGATCCGCGTGGCCAAGGCCACCGGGCGCCGGCTGATCCTGGCGGGCGTCGTGCAGCCGCGGCAGGAGCGCTTCTTCGCCGGCGAGATCGAGCCGCACCTCGACGGCGAGCAGATCACCTACGTCGGCGAGGTCGGCGGTGCGCGCAAGCAGCAGCTGTTCGCCGACGCGTACGCGTTCCTCATGCCGATCCGCTGGCCGGAGCCGTTCGGGATGGTGATGGTCGAGGCGATGGCGGCCGGCACGCCGGTCCTGGCGTTCCCAGAGGGCGCGGCGCCCGAGGTGGTCGAGGACGGCCTGTCCGGCTTCCTCGTCGCCGACGAGGACGAGATGGCCGCCCGCGTGCCCGACGCGGGCCGGCTGGATCCGCTTCAGGTCCGGCGCTCGGCCGAGCGCTTCGCGCCCGACCGCATCGCCGAGGGCTACGAGCGCGTCTACCGCCAGCTCGCCCGCCGGACTGCGGTCGCCTGAGGCGCGCCGGACGCCGGAACGGAAAGATCCGCTCGCCCCCAGCGGCCGGGAACGCCGCGCAGCGCAACGGCGCCGAACTCCTCCGGCAGGTGAGGGTCGCACTCCGGGCCGCCGGCGCCCGGGGAGAGGCCGAGCACGGTGGTCAGCGCGAGCAGCGGCGCGGCGGCCGCCCAGGCCTGGGGCCGCGAGGCCGTCGGGTACTCGACCGGCGCCTCGGTCATGGCGGCCGGCCAGCCGGCGAACACCTCGGGCAGCCGGTAGTCGAAGTAGGACGACGCGCCGACGATCGCCCCGGCGATCCGCGCCGCCTCCGCACGGAACCCGTAGCGCCGCAGGCCGGCCGCGATCAGCGAGTTGTCGTGCGGCCACACGGTGCCGTTGTGGTACTCGATCGGGTTGTAGCCGGCGTCGCCGGCGGCCATCGTCCGCACGCCCCAGCCCGAGTACAGGGCGTCGCCCAGCAGGTGGCGGACGAGCGCCTCCGCGTGCTCGGGCTCGACGATCCCGCTCCACAGCAGGTGACCGATGTTCGACGTGAGGCTGTCGACCGGTTGCTTGTCGCCGTCGAGCGCGAGCGCGAAGAAGGCACGGTCGGGAATCCAGAAGTCGTCATGGAAGCGCCGGCGCAGCTCGGCGGCCTCGGCCTCGAGCCGGTCGGCGAGCGCCTCGTCCTCCCATACCGATCGGGCGAGCCGCGCGGCCCGGCGCTTGGCGTCGTAGACGTAGCCCTGGATCTCGCAGGTGGCGATCGGCGGCTGCGCGATGCGCCCGTCGGAGAACATCATCGAGTTCCACGAGTCCTTCCAGCACTGGTTGACCAGGCCGCTCGCGGGGTTGCGCGTCATGTACTCCACGTAGCCGTCGCCGTCGCGGTCGCCGTGGTGGTCGATCCAGTCCAGCGCGGCGCGGGCGTTGGGCTCCAGCTCGCGCACCAGGTCGGCGTCGCCGCTCCAGCGCTCGTACTCGTCGAGCAGCACAAGGTACAGCGGCGTGGCGTCGGCGGTGCCGTAGTAGGGCGAGTGCGGGCGCTCGCGGGTGGTGGTCAGCTCGCCGAAACGGATCTCGTGCAGGATCTTGCCGGGCTCCTGGTCGCGGAATGCGTCGACGGTCGTGCCCTGGCGCGCGGCAAGCGTGCGCAGCGTCGTGCGGGCCAGGTCCGGCTGGTACGGCAGCGCTTGGAGGCTGGTGATGATGCTGTCGCGCCCGAACAGGCTCATGAACCACGGCAGGCCGGCGGCGGGCAGGCTCACGTCCTGGCGGGCGACGTGCGGGTGGAAGCGCAGCGCGGCGAGGTCGACCAGGCTCTGGTCGTAGACGTGGCCGAGCGCGTCGCCGTCGGTCTCGATCGCCGGGGCGAGCGTAAGCCAGGCGTCCAGCTCGGTGCGGCGGCGCTGGTCGATCTCCTCGAACGTGCCGACCGGGCGGCGCGTGACCGAGGCGCGGCCCGGCTGCTCGCCGTAGGGCGTGAGCACGAACGTCACCGTCCGCTCCTCGCGCGGCGTCAGCGAGGCGCGCAGCCGTACGGCGCCGGGCTCGATCGTGGCGGGCCCGCTCACGGCGATCCGCGTCTCGCGCAGAAACGACCCGCGGCGGTAGCGCAGCACGAGCTGGCCGTTCTCGGCGGTCGCCGTCACCTCGCGCTCGCGGACCTGCCCGTCCTTGACCTCGAACAGGTCGGCGAAGTCGGCGGCCACCGCGAGGTCGATGGCGACATCCAGCGGCTCCTCGCTGTGGTTGCTCAGCAGCAACTCCTCGAGCCACACGTCCTTGACGATGCGCCGGCGCACCAGCGAGAGGGGCGAGGCGGCGTGGAACGCCGTCGTCGGCGGGACGAGGAAGAACTGCGCGACGAAGTAGTGCACCTGCGCGGCCGACAGCAGCTCCGTGCCCCGGCCCGAGACGGTCAGCTCCCACTGCGAGACGAATCGCGTGTCCTCGGAGAAGAAGCCGTGTGGCGGCAGGCGGCACGACGGCCGCAGGTCGCCGTGCGTGTCCGACACCACGAACGTATTCCCGTCCAGCACGCTGATCGCCTGATCCGCCACGCCTGCTGAGGTAGGCCGCCGCGCACTTGACACACGGGGCCGCCGGGCCTACTTCCGTCCACGATGGCGCGGCCGGTGATCGTGTGCTACGACGGATCCAGTGCAGCCACGGAGGCGCTGCGGTACGTGATCTCCGTGCTCTCGTCGGCCCCCCTCGTGGTACTCACGGTGTGGCGGGAGCTGACCGAGGAGATGATCTCCTCGGGCGCCGCGCCACCCGCCGGGGATCCCGCCGCGATCAACGAGCACGCGCGCCAGGCGGCACACGAAGCCGCGCACACGGGCGCCGAGCTCGCCCGCAAGGCCGGGCTGCGGGCGGAGCCGCTCGCGGTCAAGACGACCGGCCCGATCTGGCGGGCGATCGAGGCGGTGGCGCAGGAGCGCGACGCCCTGATGCTCGTCTGCGGGACCGCACGGAGCGGGCTCAAGACGGTCATGCCGGGCGACACCGCGGTCGCGCTCGTGCAGCACGCGAGCCGGCCCACGCTCGTCGTGCCGACGAGCAAGTCCGCACACGAGCGGCGCCGCCACGCCGAGCGCGACCTGCGCGCCCACGAGACGGCCGTCTAGCCGCGAACCGATCCGCACGCGTCACATGTGCCACGACCTCGACTGGTCCTCGGCCAGCGGGAGCCGGATCACGTTCTCCCGACGGGGACCGTAGCCACCACTCGGTAGGCGGGCTCCCGCCTCGCCAATGCGTGGTCGTTGCGGTCGCGGCGGCCGGGTCAGGATGCGGCCGCGACGACCGGAGGCGGCTCGACCAGACCGTAGTCGCCGTCCTGGCGGACGTAGAGGACCTTGCCCCGTCCGTCGCGCTCGTCGATGAGGTAGATGAACCCCGCGCCGAGGACGTCCAGCTCGCCACGCGCGCGCCCGAGCGAGACCGGCTCCGGGTAGCGGCTCGGCTTCGCGATCACGATGTCGTTCTCGTCCCCGAGCTCGCTGCCGGGCGGGTGCAGGAGGCCGATCCGGCCATCGCCGCGCCGGTAGACGACGACGTCCTCGCCGGTCCTCGCGTGCGTGAAGAGCAGGAACTCCTGGTCGAGGTCGAGCAGATCCATCACCGCGTCGAACGTGCTCTCCGGAAACGGGTACGCCGTGCGCTGCGGGATGATCTCGCGCAGCTCGGCCGGCTTCCGCCGTGGCTGCGGCCGGTGCCGCCGCTCGCCGGCGCGCGCGGCGAGGGTCTTCTCGATCACGCGCGGCTCGTTGCGCAATGCGGCATCGGCATCGGCAGCACGCCGCATCTGGCGACGCAGGCGGTGGGCCGCCTCTCTGGCCGCCTGGACGGGGTCGGCGGCGGTTACGTGGGCGGCCAGCCGTCGCCCCGCCATCTCCAGCGTCGCGTCGGCCTCCCACCGGGAGCGCGCGCCGCGCGCGTCCGGGTGCCGAAGCGTCAACCGGATCATCTGGATCGGCTCGTCGGTGTAGCGGGCGAGCTTCTCCAGCTGCTCGCGACTCTTCTCGCGCCTGCCATCCGACAGGTCCCGGGGTGCGGTGATCTCCACCGGGAACGAGTGGGAAGGCGCGCTCATGCTGGTGGCCCTAGGCCGAGCTCCCCATGCGACAAGCGTCGGCTTGAAACACCCTCGGAGCGGGCAACCCCTGCTCTGGCCGTATGACCCAGAGC
>DATBDM010000138.1:0-6199 GCA_036269915.1 Solirubrobacteraceae bacterium
CTTGCTGGTGAGTCCGACGTCGACGGGCGGGGTTGGGGAGTCGAACCCGTTTCCTCAGGGGTGAGCGAAGGGTGCACGGTCGCGCAGGGACGACCTCGTCGCGTTCGGCTCGGCTATCACGGCCGCCACCGTCAACGGCGAACGGCGGAGGCGCCTCCCGGCGCGCAACGCCCGCCCGACCGGCCCACGTCGGCGCCGTTCGCGTCCCGGCGTGCTCGCGATCACGCTCGGCGTCGCCGCCGTGGCCGCCCTCGGCAGCGCGGTGGCCGTCGGTGCCTCGGGCGAAGGCTCGACGGCGACCGCCGCGACCACGCGCACGGTGACGGTGACCAAGGGCGTCGCCGAGTCGATGGTCTCGGGCACGGGCAGCCTTGCGCCGTCGAAGCAGATCGATCTCGATTTCGCGACGTCCGGCACGGTGACGCACGTCTACGTCAAGGTGGGCGAGCACGTGCGCAAGGGCCAGTTGCTCGGCCGCCTCGACCGCACGAGCGCGGACGTCGCCCTGCAGGCGGCGCAGGCACAGCTCGACGACGCCGAGCAGGGGCTCGCCACCGCTCAGGGCCAATCCTCGACCGCGACCGCGAACACCGGCGGCGGCTCGGCGACGACGAGCGTCCCGTCCGCGCAGGCCGCGGTCGCGAGCGCGCAGCTCGCCGTCCAGCAGGCCGAGGACGCCGTCGCGGCGACCGGGCTGAGGGCGCCGATGGCGGCGACGGTCGCGTCCGTGACCGGCCAGGTCGGCGATCAGGTGAACGGCGGGAGCAGCAACAACAGCTCGCAGGACTCCGGCGCGAGCACCGCGGCCGGCGGGCAGAGCAGCGGGTCGTCATCGACCTCCGCCCCAAGCACCGGCTTCGTCACGCTTGCGAAGCTGCACACGCTGACCATGGACGTCGAGCTCTCGGAGTCCGACATCGGCAGCGTCAAGGTCGGCCAGTCCGCGACGGTGACCGTGAACGCCCTGGACGGCCAGCAGATTGCGGCCCACGTCAGCGCCATCGGTGTCCTGCCGACGTCGAGCACTACGACCGGCAGCTCGGGCGCGGTCAGCTACCCGGCCACGGTCGTCCTCGACCAGAGCGCACCGGGCGTGAAGGCAGGGATGAGCGCGACCGCCGACATCGTCACGGGACGGGCCTCGGGTCTCGTCGTGCCGAACCAGGCCGTCCAAGGCGCACTGGTGACGGTCGAGCGCAACGGCGTCCGCACGCAGCAGCGCGTGCAGACCGGCGTGGTCGGCGATTCGTCGACGCAGATCCTCGGCGGGCTCAAGCAGGGCGACACCGTCGTGGTCACGTCCGCAAGCGCGATCGCCGGCCAGAACGCGACCGGGCAGGCGCAGGGCGCCGGCCAGGGCGCGGGCGGCCGCTTCGGCGGCGCCGGCGGCGGCTTCGGCGGAGGGCTCGGCGGCGGCGGGACGGGCTTCCGGCCCGGCGGCGCCGCCGGCGGGAGCGGCTTCCGCCCTGGCGGAGGTACGCCGTGAGCCGGTCGGGCGAGGCGCGACCCGTCATCGACGTCACCGAGGCCGAACGCGTCTACACGCTCGGGCACGACGTCGTCGTGCATGCGTTGCGCGGAGTCTCCGTGCGCATCGAGCGCGGCGAGTACGTCGCGATCGTGGGCAGCTCGGGGAGCGGCAAGAGCACGCTGATGCACATCCTCGGCTGCCTCGACGTCCCCACCGCAGGCGGCTACCGACTCGATGGGATCGACGTGCGCGCATACGACGAGGACGAGCTCTCCGACCTGCGCAATCGCCGGATCGGCTTCGTCTTCCAGAGCTTCAACCTCGTGCCGCGCACGTCGGCGCTCGCCCAGGTCGAGCTCCCGCTGACCTACGCCGGCCTCCCCCGCACGCGCCGGCGTGCGCTGGCCCGCCAGGCGCTGCTGGAGGTGGGCATGGGCGACCGGCTCGCCCACCTCCCCTCGGAGATGTCCGGCGGCCAGCAGCAGCGGGTCGCGCTCGCCCGCGCGATCGTGACCAACCCGTCGCTCGTGCTCGCCGACGAGCCCACGGGCAACCTGGACTCACGCTCGACCGAGGACGTCCTCGCGCTCTTCGACCGGCTCAGCGACGAGGGCCGGACGATCGTCGTCATCACGCACGAGAAGGATGTCGCCGAGCGCGCGCGCCGCGTGCTCCGGATCGGCGACGGGCGCATCGTCGCCGACGTGCGGACGGGAGAGGTGGCCCGGTCGTGAACGCCCGCGAGACGCTCCGCGTCGCGCTCGGAGGCGTCGCGGCGAACAAGCTGCGCTCCTCGCTGACGATCCTCGGGATGACGATCGGCGTCGCCGCCGTCATCGTGCTCGTGGCGGTCGGCAACGGCTCCAAGCGCCAGGTGCAGGCGCAGATCGATGCGCTCGGCAGCAACGTCCTGCTGATCCGCCCGCAGCCCGGCGGCTTCGGGCCCGGCGGTGGGAGCGGGTCGAGCGCCACGCTCACACAGACCGACGCCGACGCCCTGTCGAGCCCGTTCGACGCGCCCGACGTCGCTCGCGTGGCGCCGGTCGTCGACGCCTCCGGACCGACGCTGGTCAACGGCTCGACCTCCTACGTGCCGACGACCTTCAGCGGCACGACCCCCGCCTACGCCGTCGCGCGCTCGAACACGATCGCCAGCGGGTCGATGTTCACGAGCAACGACGTCAAGCACCATAAGCGTGTCGTCGTGCTGGGCACGACCGTCGTCGCCAACCTCTTCGGCGGGCAGGATCCCGTCGGCCGGTCGATCCGGGTCGACGGAGCGAGCTTCCGCGTGATCGGCGTCCTCGCCGGCAAGGGCTCCAACGGCGTGCAGGACCAGGACGACGTGGCGCTGGCCCCGATCACCGCGGTGCAGGACACGCTGACGGGCTACGGCACGCTCAGCTCGATCGTCGTGCAAGGCGCCTCGAGCGGCGCGCTGAACGCCGCTCAGGCCGAGGTCCAGACCATCCTCGATCAGCGCCTGCACGTCACGGACCCGGCGAACCCGGGATTCACCGTGATCAACCAGGGGAGCGTGCGCGACGCGTCCAGCGCCAGCACCGACGTGTTCACCACGCTGCTCGGCGCCGTCGCCGCGATCTCGTTGCTCGTCGGCGGAATCGGGGTGATGAACATCATGCTCGTCTCGGTGACCGAGCGGACCCGCGAGATCGGGATCCGCAAGGCGATCGGCGCGCGGCGATCCGACATCCTGTCCCAGTTCCTCACCGAGGCGGTGCTCGTCTCGATGTTCGGCGGGGTGCTCGGCGTCGCGGTGGGCCTCGCCGTGAGCCGGCTGACGATCGCCGGGGTGCACCCGGTGCTGGCCGTCTACTCGATCGCTCTCGCCTTCGGCGCCTCCGTGCTCGCCGGCCTGTTCTTCGGCACCTACCCCGCCGGCCGCGCCGCCCGCCTACGACCCATCGACGCGCTGCGATTCGAATGAGCGCCGACCCGGAGCCACCCATGCCACGACCCTTCACATCGCCTGACCCGTTCACCGAGGAACTCGAGGAGGCGCCGCGGGGCGTCGACCAGCTCCCACCGCGGCCGCGCCGCCGCCTCGCCACGCGCTGGACCGTCGCGACGAGCGTCGTCATCCTGCTCGCGCTCGGCTTCACCGGCGGCGCGCTGGTCCAGCGCGGCCGACAGCCCGCCGCGCCCGCCGCCGGCTCGCAGGCCGCGGCAGGCTTGGCCACCCGGCCGCCGACCGCTGACGGAGGGGGCGCGGCGCCCATCGCCGGGAAGGTCTCGAGCGTCGATGGCCGCACGCTCTACGTGACCACGGGTCAGGGCACGACGATCAAGGTCCGCGTGCGCTCGTCGGCGAAGGTGGCCCGTACCGCGAAGAGCAGCGCGGGTGCCGTGCACCCTGGCGACACCGTGGTCATCACGGGCTCCAAGGCAGCCGGCGGCACGGTTACCGCCGCGCAGGTCACCGCCACGGCGAATGGCGTCACCCCGGGCGGCTTCGGCGGCGCGGGGCGGTTCGGCGGATTCACAGCTGGCTCTCAAGGTGGGACGCAACCATGATCGAGATGCGGATCCTGGTCGTCGATGACGAACCGGCAGTGCGCGGCACCCTCGAGCGCGCCCTGCGTCTCGACGGCTACGAGGTCGAGGCGGCGGAGGACGGCATCGAGGCCCTCGATCGGCTCGCCACGTTCGGTCCGGACGCGATCGTTCTCGACCGGATGATGCCGCGCCTCGACGGCATCGAGCTGTGCAGGCGGCTCCGCGGGGCGGGCGACCGCACGCCGATCCTGGTGCTCACGGCGCGCGACGGCGTCGACGACCGGATCCTCGGCCTGGACTCGGGCGCCGACGACTATCTCGTCAAGCCCTTCTCGGTCAAGGAGATGCGCGCGCGCGTGCGCGCGTTGCTGCGGCGGGCCTCTCCCGCCGACGAGCCGGAGCTGCTGCGCTTCGCCGGGCTGTCGCTCGACACCGGGACCTACGAGGCGCGGCGCGGCGACCGCCTGATCGCGCTCTCCAAGACCGAGTTCGCCCTGCTCGAGTTGTTCATGCGCATGCCGCGGCGCGTGCTGACGCGCACGCAGCTCTTCGAGCACGTGTGGGGCTACGACTTCGGACCGACCTCCAACGCACTGGGCGTCTACATCGGCTACCTGCGTCGCAAGACGGAGGCGGGAGGCGAGCCGCGACTGCTGCACACGGTGCGCGGCGTGGGCTACGCGTTGCGCGAGCCGTGACGCTCCGCCGGCTCGTCACGCTGCTGGCGGCGCTGGCGGTCTCGGTCGCAGTGACGATGGCGGCGGCGGCGTCCTACATCGCGGTGCGCGACGCCCTGCACCAGGAGATGGACCGCACCCTCACCGCCCAGGCGCACTTCGTGTCCGCCCGGCTGCTCGGGCGGCGGCCGGTGCAACGGTTGCCGTCGCCGCCCCCGCGACGGGGCGGACCCATCCCCTACGCGCAGCTCGTGACGCGCGGCGGGGCGACGAGCGTGCTCGGTGACAGCTCGGTCCGGCTGCCGGTCGACGCTCGCGTACGCGCGGTCGCGCGCGCAGGCACGGGCGAGTACCTGTCGAGCGTCTGGGTCAACGGGTCGCACCTGCGCGTGCTCGCCGTGGCCACCAGGTCCGGCGCGCTCCAGCTCGCGCGGCCGATGGACGCGACGGACTCGATCCTCAGCCGGCTGCGGCTCGTGCTCGCCGCCGTGTGCCTTGCCGGCGCGGGGCTCGCGGCCGGGCTCGGTCGCATGATCGGCCGCCGGCTCGTCGGGCCGATCCGCGAGGTCGCGGCGGCGGCGCATCACATCTCCGAGACGGAGGACCTCGGCCGTCGCATCCAGCCGCGGCGAGCGGACGAAGTGGGCGAGCTCGTCTCGGAGTTCAACGACATGCTCGACACGCTGCAGGCGTCGCAGGCGGCGCTGGATCGTGCCGCGGGCGCGCAGCGCCAGCTCGTGGCCGACGCCTCCCACGAGCTGCGCACGCCGATCACCGCGTTGCGCGCGAACATCGAGCTGCTCGAGGAGACCGACCCCGCGAGCTTGCGCCCCGGCGAACTCGCCGCGCTGCTCGCGGACCTGCGCGGCCAGGCCGACGAGCTCGGTGCGCTCGTGACCGACATCATCGAGCTGGCGCGCGACGCCGAGCCGGCCGCCACCCGCGAGGACACCCGGCTCGACCACCTGGTCCAGGCGGCGCTCGCCCGGGCAGGTCGGCATGCGCCTGCGGCGACGTTCCTCGTCGACATGCAGCCCGTCACCGTCGAGGGCGTCCCCGAGCGGCTGGGGCGAGCGATCAACAACCTGCTCGACAACGCGGTCCAGCACGGCGGCGTCGCGGGCCCCATCGACGTCACGGTGGGCGTCGGCGGCGTGATCGTGCGTGACCGGGGCGGCGGCATCCCGCACGAGGACCTGGAGCACGTCTTCGACCGCTTCTACCGCAGCGCGGCAGCTCGCAACCGGCCGGGGACCGGCCTCGGGCTCGCCATCGTGCGTCAGGTGGCGGAGACGCATGGCGGCTCCGTCGAGGCGCACAACGCGCCCGACGGCGGCGCCGTCCTGATCCTGCGGCTTCCAGCCCGGCCGATGGCGGCGGCCACAGCAGCTGCCCAGCTCGTTCCCAGCGGAACCTCAGGGTCGCGCCGCATCCTGGGCTGGAGCAGCGAGACCCAAGGAGTTCGCAGATGATCAATCGGAGACTGAATAGACCCCTCGCCGTCGGTGCCACGGTCGTCGTCCTCGCGGGCGGC
>DATBDM010000139.1:0-27879 GCA_036269915.1 Solirubrobacteraceae bacterium
ACCCACGGATCGGAGGGAGGGCGCGGTGCCCGCGAGCCCTCCCTCCATTCCGGCGCGTGCGGTGCCTGCGATACGGGCGTAGGTGGGCTCGATGACCCCCGGTCGAGACGATGGTGGCGCGCGCGCCGCGATCGGCATCGGCGCGTCCGCAGGCGGCGTCGACGCGCTGACGCGGATCATGGGCGGCCTCACGCCGGACCTGCACGCCTGCCCTGGTGCAGCCGCTGCGCGCGGTCATGAGCGCAGGGACGCCGCCGCCGAGGCCGTCGCCGGGACCTAGCGGTCGGGCTGCTCCTCGCCCAGCTGCGCCTCGCGTCGGGTGCGGAGCTCCTGGCTGCGACGGAAGAGCTCGTTCGTCGTGTCGGTGACGCCCGCGAGCTCTCGGCTCATCCGCCGGCTGTCCCCGCGCAGGGCCTCGAACTTCTCGCTCAGCCGGGCGCCGCGCCCGGAGAGCGGCTGCCGTGGCTCGTGCAGCTGCGAGATGCGTGTCTGCGACGGCTCCTCCGCGAGCTCGCGCGCCACGAAGTGCCGGCGCGGCGGGATGAGCCGGAGGTTCTGGCGCGCCGGCTCGCCGACCGGCTCGCCGGTCAGCAGCCAGGTGCCGTTGGCGAGGCGCTCGAGCTCACCGGCGCGGGTCAGCTCGCCCAGCGCCGTCGACACCGTCGGCCGGCGGGCGCCGATCAGCTGCGAGAGCATCCGGTGCGAGAGGGTCAGCGGGATCAGCACGCCGTCGCCGGTCATGCGTCCCCAGCGCTCGGCCATGTGCCAGAACAGCGCCAGCAGGCGCTGGTCGACGCGGTTGAGCTGCGAGATCGCCTGGGTGACCGCCAGCCGCTGCGCGCGCTTGGAGAGCCGCTCGATGATCTGCGAGGTGATCTCGGGGTACTCGGACAGGTGCGACGCCATGCGGCGGTCGAGCACCGCGAGGCGCGTCTCGGAGAGGATGTTCCAGCGCACGTCGGCGCGCAGCAGCGACGGGTCGGGGGACACCTCCCACGGGCGCAGGATCTCGCCCGGACCGAGCAGCTCGGTGGAGACGATGTCGGCGGCGAGGACCTCGCGGGCGATCACCCCGTTGAGGACGAGGAGCCCGACGTGACCCGGATCGGCCACGGTCAGCGCGGCGGTGTCCCACGCGCCCGGCGCGAGGCGCCGGACGGAGACCAGCAGCTGGCGACGCGCGGCCTCGCGTGCCTCACCCGTCAGGAACTGCCCGAGATCGGGGTCGAGGTCGAGGAGAGGGGCGACGCGATGCGCCCCTCCCCCGTCACGCGGATGGTTGCGCTCTGTTGCGGTCATGCGCGTGCCGGGTTGTCTGCGGTCACATCGCTCACGGTAGTCTCGATAGCCCGCTCGGCCCCGTCAACCCGACGTGTCGTCAGCGCGGTGACCCGCGTGTTCCGACGAGGTCACGCCTCTTGGGGCACCCGCGAACGGGTACCGTCGGCGCGTGCCGCCCAGCAAGCGCATGGAGGTCGACATCGACGGCCGGGTGCTGTCGCTCTCGAATCTCGACAAGATCCTGTTCCCGCAGGCCGGGTTCACCAAGGGCCAGCTGATCGACTACTACACGCGCGTCGCGCCCGCGGTCCTTCCGCACCTCCGGGGGCGGCCCCTCACCCTCAAGCGGTACCCGGACGGCGTCGAGGGCCAGTTCTTCTACGAGAAGCAGAGCCCGAGCCACCGGCCGGACTGGGTCCGCACCGAGGCGATCTGGAGCCGGCACAACAGCCGCACGATCGACTTCACGATCGCCGACGACCTCCCGACGCTCGTCTGGCTCGCGCAGCTCGGGGACCTCGAGCTGCACACGTCGCTGGCGCTCGCCGCGGACGTGAAGTCGCCGACGATCCTGGCCTTCGACCTCGACCCGGGGCCTCCGGCGACGATCGTCGAGTGCGCGCGCGTGGCGCTGGACCTGCGCGAGGCGTTCGGGCATCTCGGCATGGAGGCGTTCCCGAAGACCTCGGGCTCCAAGGGTATGCAGGTCTACGTGCCGCTCAATGCCGAGGGCGTCACCTACGCGCAGACGAAGCCCTTCGCCCAGGGGATCGCGCGGGTGCTCGAGCGGCGCCGCCCCGACCTCGTCGTCTCCGACATGCGCAAGTCGCTGCGCGCCGGCAAGGTGCTCGTCGACTGGAGCCAGAACGACGAGCACAAGACGACGGTCAGCGTCTACTCGGTGCGCGCCCGCGAGAAGCCGACCGTCTCGACGCCGCTGGGCTGGGAGGAGGTCGAGGCGGTGCTCGAGTCCGAGGACCCCGACGACCTCGTCTTCACCACGGACGCGGTGCTCGACCGCGTCGCCGCGCACGGCGACCTCTTCGCCCCGGTCGCCTCGCTGGTGCAGCCGATGCCCCAGCTCTAGCTCCCGCGACGAAGACGGCGTGGTGGCCCAGCGAGATCGCCAGCTCGCGGGCGCCCCAGCGCCATGGCGGCGGGGCGGCGCCGGCCAGCGGCGCGAGCGCGACGTCGGGCAGGCAGACGAGCCCGAAGTAGACGCCGGTCGCCGCCGGCTCGGGCAGCGCGGCGGTCACGGCCTCGCCCACGACGCCCGCCGCGAGCGCGGTCGGCAGGGGCGCGGTCCAGGACACGATCGCGCGCACGCGCTCGTCGCCGCGCAGCCGCCGGGCCACGGCACGCGGGGCGATGCGGGCCAGGACGTCGGCGGGCACCCCGCTCGCCGCCCGCCCACGGAGACGCATCTCGAGCGCCGTCGAGGCGCCCATCGCGGCCGCGCCCGCCAGTCCGGCGAGCGCGGCGCGCGAGCGGTGCATGCGGCTAATGGGTCGCGCCGGCGCGCGCGACCTCGCGGGCGGCGCCCGCGATCGCGTCGGCGTCGATGCCGGCGCCGTGGATCAGCTCCTCCGGCGTGCCGGAGCCGGGGATCTCGCGGACGGCGAGCTTGACCACCCGGGGGCGGTCGTCCGCGTCGGCCAGCACGTCGAGCACGGCGTCGCCGAGCCCGCCCTCGGGGGCGTGGTCCTCGACCGTGACGATCGCGGCGCAGTCGCGCGCCGCGGCGCGGACGGCGTCGGCGTCGATCGGCTTGACCGAGTAGGCGTCGAGCACACGCGCGCGGATCCCGTCGCCCTCGAGCGCCTCGGCGGCCTTGACCGCCTCCTCCACCGTGATGCCGCAGGCGATGATCGCGACGTCCTCGGCGTCGGCGCCGGTGACGATCCGCGAGCCGCCGATGCGGACGTCCTCGTCCGGCGCGGTGCGCACGGTCGTCTTGCCGCGCAGCGTCCGGATGAACTTGATGCCCTTGGCGTCGGCCATTGCGGCGACGAGCTTCGCGGTCTGGTTGGCGTCCGAGGGATGCAGGACGGACGACCCGTGGATCGCGCGGATCGAAGCCATGTCCTCCAGCGCCATCTGCGACGGGCCGTCCTCGCCGATCGAGACGCCGGCGTGCGAGCCCGACAGGCAGATGTCGGCCCGCGAGATCGCCCCCATGCGCACGAAGTCGTACGCGCGCGACAGGAACGCGGCGAACGTCGAGGCGAACGGGACCCAGCGCTTGTGCACCTGGAAGCCGATCGCGCTCGAGACGAGCTGCTGCTCCGCGATGAACATCTCGAAGTAGCGGTCCTCGTGCGCCTTGCGGAACTCCTCGGAGTGGGTCGAGTTCGAGACCTCGCCGTCGAGCGCGACGACGTCCCCGCGGATCGAGCCGAGCGCCGCGAGCGCGAGGCCGTACGCCTTGCGGGTGGCCTCCTCGTCGCCGAGCTCCCACTTCGGAAGCTCTCCGCCGGAGACCTCGAAGACGTTCGGCTCGCCGCCCTCGGGCGCGGCGACCTCGACCGTCAGGTCGCGCACGCCGCCGAGCTCCTCGATCGCCTCGTCGGGGTCGTCGAGCGGCTTGCCGTGCTTGCCCGGCTGGTCCTCGACTGCCTTGACGCCCTTGCCCTTCTTGGTTCTGGCGATGATCGCGGTCGGCCGGCCCTTGGTGGACTCGGCCTCGGCGTAGGCGGCCTCGATCGCGTCGACGTCGTGGCCGTCGATCTCGATCGTGTTCCAGCCGAACGCGCCGATGCGCTCCGCGTAGCCGTCGACGTCCCAACCCAGCATCGTCTCGCGCGTCTGGCCGAGCCGGTTGACGTCGATGATCGCCACGACGTTGTCCAAGCCCTCCCAGCCGGCGTGCTGGAACGCCTCCCACATCGATCCCTCGGCCATCTCGGAGTCGCCGCAGAGCACCCACACGCGGTAGGGCAGCTTGTCCAGCCGCGCGCCGGCCATGCCGACGCCGACGCCGATCGGGAATCCCTGGCCGAGCGAGCCCGTGGCCACGTCGGTGGGTGGGATCACGGGGGTCGGGTGACCCTCGAGCCGCGAGCCGAGCTTGCGGAACGTCAGCAGCTCCTCGTCGGTGATCGCGCCGGCCGCCTTCAGGACCGCGTAGTACAGCGGCGACGCGTGCCCCTTGGAGAAGATCAGGTGGTCGTTGCGCGGATCCGACGGGTTGGAGAAGTCCAGCCGCAGGTGCCCGTCGAGCAGGACGGCCATGAGGTCGGCCGCCGACATCGACGAGGTGGGGTGGCCCGAGCCGGCGGCCGCGCTGGCGCGGACGGAATCCACGCGCAGCTGCTGGCCGAGCTCGCGGCGGAACTCGGAGCCCTTGCCCGCCATCAGGCCTTGGCCCCGACGAGCGCGTCGCGCTTGGACTCCAGGTCCGAGAACAGGTCGCGGAAGGACTTGGCGAACTTCTCGACGCCCTCCCGCTCGAGCGTGGCGACGACGTCGTCGTAGTCGATGCCCGCGGCCTTGAAGTCGTCGAGCACCTTGCGGGCGCCCTCGAGATCCTCGGCGAGCGTGTCGCCGCGGATCTCGCCATGGTCGAGGACCGCCTCGACGGTCTCGCGCGGCATCGTGTTGACCGTGTCGGGGCCGACGAGCTCCTCGACGTAGATCACGTCGCGGTACTCGGGGTTCTTGGTCGACGTCGAGGCCCACAGGCAGCGCTGCGGGGAGGCGCCCTTCGCGGCCAGCGCGTCCCACTGCTCGCCCGAGAAGACCTCCTTGTAGGTCTGGTAGGCGAGCTTGGCGTTGGCGATCGCGAGCGTGCCCTTGAGTTCGTCGTGGCCGCCGGCCTCGTCGAGGCGCTTGTCGGCCTCGGTGTCGACGCGCGAGACGAAGAACGACGCGACCGACGCCATGTTGCGCGACGGATCGCCGCCTCCGTCGACGAAGCGCTGCAGGCCGCGGACGTAGGCCTCCGCGACGTCGCGGTGGCGCTCGAGCGAGAAGATCAGCGTGACGTTGACCGGGATGCCCGCGGCGATCGTCTCCTCGATGGCCTCGAGGCCCTCGACGGTCGCGGGGATCTTGATCAGCAGGTTGTCGCGCTCGACCATCGCGTGGAGGCGCTTGGCCTCCTCGATCGTGCCCTGCGTGTCGTGCGCGAGGTTCGGGTCGACCTCGAGCGAGACCCAGCCGTCCTTGCCACTGCCTTCGTCCCAGACGGGCTCGAACAGATCGCACGCGTCGCGGATGTCGTCGCGGGCGAGCTCGAGGAAGACGTCCTTCGGCTCGGTGATGCCGGCGTCGACGAGCTCGCGGATCTGGTCGTCGTACGCGTCGCCCTCGGCGATCGCCCCCTGGAAGATCGTGGGGTTCGAGGTCGCGCCGACGATGCCCTGGCGGATCAGGCCTTCGAGGTCACCGTCCTTGACGAACGGCCGCGAGAGGTAATCGATCCAGACGGCCTGGCCGTGCTCGGCCAGCTGCTGGAGCGGGGTGGTGCCCATGGGCTCTCCTTGAAAGTCGGTTCGTTCCCCTCCACATGAAACCGTGCCCGAAGGGTCCCGTGGCAAAACGATGCGAATGAGGGCAGCGGCGGGGCCGCACACCCGCCCGCGCTCGGGTCAGCGCGGGCGGGCGGACAGCTCGCGCAGCCAGGACGAGACGGCCTGCTCGTCGCGCCGGGCGGCGCGGCGGCGGTCGGCGCGCGCCTGACTGGCCGCGGGGAGGGGTGGCATGGGCACGCTGACGGGATACGTCCTCGCCGGCGCGGCGCCCGGAGCCCGAGGCGCCCTGGATCGCTTGGTCACGAGCGACATCGCGCCAAAACTACTTGAGCCTCGGCGATCTGTCCACGCCATATCGGCTCCCTGACAATAGGGTAATTCGCCGATTTGTCCGACAAATCCTGCGAGCCGGACAAGACAAGGTTGTCATGAATGCGTCACCCTGCCAGGACGGCGGCCGGCACCAGCAGGTACTCGAGGAAGAACAGGATCCACACGCGCATGTAGAACCGCGTGAAGGCGCCCGGGTCGTCGGGGTCGGCGTGATACGCCCACCAGGCGAGCAGGCCCGCCGCGGCGAGATGGCCGCCCGCGAGCACCCAGGCGTTCGCCTCCGGCAGCGCGAACGGCCCGCCGATGGCCATGCCGGCGTAGGCGAGCCCGAGCGCGCCGAGGCCGAGCCAGGCGGCGCGGCGGGCGCCGAGCCGGATCGTGAAGGTCGCGATCCGGAACGCGCGGTCGCCCTCGCCGTCGGGCACGTCCTTGAGCACGGCGATCGCGAACGAGAACGGCAGCACGAACAGGCACAGCGCCCAGACCGCGCCCGGCACCTCCCCGCCGCCGCCGAAGGCGTTCGAGAAGTGCACCGCGACGCCGAGGTTCACCACCGCCGAGCGCACGCCCGCGATGCACAGCGACGCCGCGACGGCGTGGCGCTTGAGCCGGACGGGCGGGAGCGAGTACGCCGCGCCGATCGCGAGGGCGACGACGACCGCGGCGGTCTCGACCCAGCCCTGGGTGAGCGCCATCGCCACCGGCACGATCGCCGCGACCGCGACGATCCGCCATGCCCTCGCGGTGCTCAGCTCGCCGGCGGCGATCGGCAGGCGCGGCTTGTTGATCCGGTCGATCTCGACGTCGGTGATCTGGTTGACGCCGACGATGGCGACGTTGACGCCCGTGCCGGCGATCAGCACGCACGCGAGCTGGAACGCGGCGCTGCCGGCGCTCGCCCGCGGGGCCGCGTGCAGCGCGATCGCGAACAGCCCGGCGATCCCGAGCCAGGTCCCGATCACCGTGTGGGGCCGCCCGAAGCGCCACAGCACCCCCACCGGTCCGGCTCGCCGGGCCCGCGACACGGGGACGGGGGCCGCGGCGGCCGGCACGTCAGTCGCCGCGCCGCCCGGCGAGGCGCGCGCGCAGCGTGAGCGCGGCGGCGATCGGCACGAACGCGGCGCCCGCGGCCGAGCCGGCGACGAAGCGGCCCGCGACCCGCAGGCGCTCGCGCGGGCGCAGCGGCGCGGACAGGTCCTCGGCCGGCGGGCCGAGCGCGCCGGCCAGCGGCGACGGGCCGCCGGCCGGCTTGACCCCCGACACGGCGACCGCGTAGGCGTCGCGGCCGCCGCGGCCGCGGTACCAGTCGGGCGCGATCTCGCGCACCTCGACGTCGGCGAACCCGGCCCGCTCGAACCAGGTGCGGTACTCGTCGAGCGCCGGGAAGAGCATCCACGTCTCCGCGAGGCGGCGCGCGATCGGGTTCGCCGGGCGCACCGGCCCGATGACCAGCCCGACGCCGCCCTCGCGCAACACCCGGTAGGCCTCGGCGATCCCGCGCTGCGGGTCGGGCCAGTACTCGATCGAGCCAGCCGAGACGTAGCGGTCGAAGGCGTCGGCGTCGAACGGCAGCCGCTCCGCGTCGCCGAGCATGCGCCTGACCCCGGACAGGCCGGCGCGCCGCTGTGAGCGCGCCAGCTGGTGCGGGCTCTGGTCGAGCATCGTCACGCGCGCGGGGTCGACGTGCTCGACGATCCCGGCAGTCGTGAAGCCCGTGCCCGCGCCGGCATCGAGCGTTTCCAGCTCACGCGCGTACAACCGCGCGAGCCCGAGCGCCTCGCCGCGCATCCGCTCCGTCCAGAAGAGCGGGTTGACCCAGTCGTCGTAGCCCATCGAGAGAAAGCGGTAGAACCACCAGGCCTCCCGCTTGTGCTGGATCAGCCGCATGCGCCATCGCGACCATACCCCCCTCGACACCTGGCTCGACGCTCCGCAGGTGCGCACGCGTCACTCCCGGCGCGCCGCCGCGCCTCAAGACGCGCTGTGGGACGCGGCGAGCCGCGTGCGGCTCTCGGACACCCGGAGCCTCGGCCGGCTCGTGCGCTGGCGGATCCCGGGGCTCGACCCGCGGCTGACCTATCACGACCTCTTCCGCGACTATCCGTTCACGGTGCTCGAGGAGGACGAGGGCCAGCTGCTCAGCGGCCTCTGCGGCCGCATCTGGACGCTGGCGCGCGACTACCCGCGCCTGCCCGACGCGGAGGCGTTCGCCGCGTGGGACGAGCCGGGCACGGTGCGCGTCCTGTTCGCACACTGGGTGCAGCCGGACGGCGACGGCGGCGCCGAGCTGATCTCCGAGGCGCGCGTGCAGCCCACCGACCGGATCGCCTCGCTGCGCCTGCGGGCGCTGTGGTCGGTGACCTCGCCGTTCGAGCGCCTCGTCGGCGCCGAGCCGCTCACGCTGGCGATCCGCGCCGCCGAGCGCGACGTCAGCGCCCGATCACGGCGCGGGTGACCGGCACGCCGAAGCGCTGCTCGGCGTCGGCCAGACCGTCGTCCTCGCGGTAGTCGCGTTCGCCCTCCGGGTGGGAGAAGATCACGATGCGGTCGGCCTCGAACGTCGCGAGCGCGTCCTTGATGGCCACGCCGGGGTCGCTCTCGCCGGTCTGGCCGGCGGCGTCGACGCCCTCCTCCTCGAGCCGCTCGACGGTCTCCTCCTCGGCGGTCTCGGCCTCGCCGATCGCCGCGTCGGGGTCCGAGACCCAGAACGCGAGCTTGGAGCGGTTGGTCGCGGGGGAGATCACCAGCACCTCGGCGCCGCGGACCTCCTCGCCCAGCGCCGACTGCAGCAGCGCCGCGTCGACGGGCTCGGGCGTGACGACGAGCAGCTTCACGAACGCGTCGCTACCCCACGCTCCGCGGGGGCAAACGGCGGTGGGGCGGCGGCCGTCGCCCGCAGCACCACGACCGCCACGTCGTCGCGCAGGCGCCCGTGCTGGACCTCGAGCGTGCGCTCCTCGACGCGGGTGGCGATCGCAGCGGCGTCGAGCCCGGCGCAGCCGCGCAGCACATCGGTCAGGCGGTCGGGGCCGAGCGCGTCGTCGAGCGGGCTCGCCTCGATCACCCCGTCGGTATAGAGCACGAGCGCGTCGCCCGGCTCGAGGTGGACGCTCTCCTCGTGGACCTCCGGGTCGGGGAGCACGCCGAGCAGCGTGCCCGGGCGCCCGGCGGGCTCGACGCGCCCGTCGGCCCGCACGAGCAGGGGCAGCGGATGGCCGCCGACGGCGAGGCGGGCGTCGGCGCCGCCGGCCTCGTCGGGCTCGAGCGCGACGTGGACCGCGGTGCAGAAGCGGAAGTCCGCGCGCTGGCTGAGGATCGCCTCGTTGAGCTCGCGCAGGACCGCGGCAGGGCTCCGGTCGTGCAGCACGGAGGTGCGGATCGTGTAGCGGGCGAGCGCGGTCACCGCCGCCGCCTCGGCGCCCTTGCCGCAGACGTCGCCGATCACCACCGCCCACTCGCCCGGGCCGGTCGCGAAGCAGTCGTAGAAGTCGCCGCCGACCTCGTTGCCGTGGCCCGCGGCGAGGTAGCGCGCGGCGACGTCGATGCCGGCGATCGACGGGAGCGTGGGCGGCAGCAGCGAGCGCTGCAGCGTGCGGGCGATCGAGTCGCGCTCCTCGTAGAGCCGTGCCGTGTCGAGCGCGAGCGCGGCACGCCGGCCGACGTCCTCGAGCATGGCGAGCAGGAAGTCGACGTCCTCGTCGGCGAGCGAGCCGAAGCCGAGCGCCATCGCGCCGCAGACCGCGCCGCGCGCCCGCAGCGGCACGATCACGGCCGCGCCGATGCGCAGTGCGTGCAGCAGCTCGAGCTCGCGGTCGTCCTCGGCGACCTCCGCGAAGCGCTCCGGCGGGAGGTTCTCGACCACCCGCGTGCGGCCGGTGAGCATCGCCTCGAGCACCGGGCTCGACGGGTCCTCCTCGAGCGGATAGCGCAGCTGCAGCTCGAGCAGCGCGCGCTCGCGGTCCGGCTCGCGGGCGGCCGTGATCACACGCCGGACGCTGCGCGGGGTGTCCCCGAGCACGAGCACGCAGGTGTCCGCAAGCTCGCGCACACACAGCCGCGCGACGCTCTCCAGCGTGCGTGCCTCGTCGAGCGACTGGTCGAAGACCTCGGACGCCTCGGCCATCAGCGCGGCCCGCGCGTGCAGCCGCTCGCGCTCGGCCTCGATGCGGCGGCGCTCGGTGACGTCGCGGACCAGCACGACGAGCTGGCGCCCGATCTCGGACTCCAGCGGCACGCCGGCGACCTCGAGCTCGACGACCACGCCGTCGCGGCGGCGCAGCGCCAGCGTGTAGGACGTGTCGACCCAGCCGCGCTCGATCCGGAGCATGGCGCGACGCGCCGCCTCGGCGCGGTCGCCCGGCACGGCGAGGTCGAACAGCGAGTCGAGCGCGGTCAGCTCGGGGAACGTGTAGCCGCTGATCTGCTCGAAGGCGGAGTTGGCGTAGACGCAGCGGCCGTCCTCCTCGACCACGACCATGCCCTGCCCGGCCTCGGACAGCGCCTGCAGCAGCGCCTCGTAGCGGTCGGCCTGCGAGCGCAGCGCGCGGCGCGCCTTGCGGCGGTCGGTGACCTCGAAGACGACGGCGCCGATCCCGGTGACCTCCGCCGCGTCGCGCGGTCGTACGGGCCAGTAGGAGCTCAGCCACTCGCGCTGGTGGCCGGGACTGGCCGGCGTCTCGCCGCTGACCTCGACCTCGATCAGCGGCTCGCCGGTCCGCAGGACGCGGCGCAGGTCGTCCTCGACGTCGCGCGGGAGGCCGGGCAGCACCTCGCGCAGGGGCCGGCCGAGGTGCGCGGAGGCGGCCATGCCGTTCATCGCCGCCATCCGCTCGTTGACTCGGACGTAGCGCAGATCCGCGTCGAAGAGGGCGAGCCCGACGGGGGCGCGCGCGAAGATCACGTCCAGAAGGGCGTAAGCCTCCTCGAGCTCGGCCTGCAGGGAACGGTCGGTGCGGGCGTCCACCACCCCCCGTTCCTACCAGAGCGGCGCGGGCGCCGGGGAGATCCCGCCGCCCGCACCACCCATCGGTCTACCTCTTGTGGGCCTTGCCGCCCGGGCTGACGGCCGCCAGGGCGTCGATGATGCCCTCGCCGTAGAACCCGTTGCGATCGGCCGATCCCTCGCAGGTGGCGTCGTACTGCGGCTCCTTCCACGACGCGCGCGGATCGGAGTTGTCGACGTCACCATCGCCGTCGAGGTCGTAGCGCTGCAGCCTCGGCGTCGGGCACGCGTGATCCGTGGCCGACTTCTTCAGGATCCGCTCGACCTTGTCCGGGGCGAGGGTGACGCCGCCGTGGCGCTTGTCGCGCTTCCCGTACTCGGCCACGATCAGCGCGACGACGCCGACCGCGTGCGGGGACGCCATCGACGTGCCCTGCAGGTACTCGTAGTACGCCGTCTGACCGTTGGCCGTCGAGCGGATGACGGCCGGCGTCGCCGGCGTGCCGTCGGGCTTGATCGTCCCCTCCTCGCGGCCGAGGGCCTCGGGGTAGGTCGAGAGGACCTCGCTCGGGATCTGAGCGGTCGGAGCGCCTGGATCGTGCGCGTCGCCGCCGGGCGCCGACACGTCGGCCTGCTCGAGGCCGTAGTCCGAGTAGTACGCCTTGCGCTGCGACGGGCCGACCGAGGTGACGCCGATCACGCCCTTGCCCTCGGTGGGCATGTTGATGCACGAGTTGTCGATGTCGCGGTGCCGGGCGTTCGCCGGGTCGCCGTTCTCGTCGACGGGGTAGTCCGGGCTCGTGTCGTCGACCTTGGGGTTGCCCATGTCGGTATGGCCGTTGCCCTCGGCGGCGACCAGCGTGACGCCGCGGTCGCGGGCGTAGCTGAGCGCGCGCTGCGTGGCCGCGATGATCGTGCGCTGCTCCGCCTGCTCGGCGGGCGAGTCAGCCGGGTTGGCCGCGCAGTTGTAGAGCCACGGATCGATGTAGTAGCTCATGTTCACGACGTCGATGCCGTTGTCGCCGGCGTACGTCAGGGCGTCGAGGCTGGGCTGCAGGAAGAAGTAGCCCGAGTCCTGGCCGCCGCGCAGGTTGACGATGTCGACCTTCGGAGCGACGCCGGCGATGCCGATGCCGTTCAGCGCGGCGCCGACGGTGCCCGCGACGTGCGTGCCGTGACCGCCCTGGTCGACCGTCGCCGGATCCTTGCAGTCGGCCTCCTCGCAGGGACCGTCGATGTCCGGCTTGTCCGTCGTGAAGTTCCGCGACAGCGCGAAGTCGAAGTTCGGCGCGATATCCGGGTGCGAGGCGTCGACGCCGGTGTCGATGATGCCGACGCGAACCGCCTTGGACCCCTGCTGCTTCGCGTACGAACCCTCGGTCGTCGCGTCGATCATGCGCATGTCCCACTGCAGGCCGGCCAGCGGGTCGGCGCTCGGAGCGGGAGCGGGCACCTTGCCTGGCTTGCCCTTGGTGTCCAGACCGGCGCGCTCGACCTTCTGCCAGCGGGTCAGGCCGTCGGACGGCGTGTGACCGATCGGACGATCCTTGGCGGCGCCGAGCAGCGCGCGCTGGGCCGTCGCGTGGCGGATGAACGCGGGATCCTTCGAGGCGACGGTCGCCACGCCGATCTTCCCGTTCTCCTTGACGAGCTTGCCTCCGGCCGCCGCGATGGCCTGATGCGCGGCCGTCGCGCTCTGGCCCTGCTCGTAGACGACCACGTAGTTGCGGGTGGGCTGCGACTCGGCGGTGGCCTGCTGGGCCACGCCGAAGGCGCCCGCCGCGAGCACGGCGACGATCGCCGGCTTGCGCAGGTAGCGCATCCTGCCTCCTCTGATCGCTTCCGGGCGACAGCGGCCCCCTGCCGCGTGGCGCCCACGTTGGGCGGGGACCCTAGCGGATTTTCACGGTCTCCTCACCGTAGGCTGCGGCCATGGGATTTCGTGTCGCGGCCTGGGCGGCGGCCGCCGCCTTCGTGGTCGTGTGGCTCGCGATCCTCGTCGCCGGCCTCGACCCGGACGTGCTCTGCCCGGACGCGCCGGACGGCGCCGGCTCCTCGCTGAGCGCGCAGCTGACGCTCTGGCCGCCGGGCGGGATCGAGTGCACGTACGTGTCGCCGGGCGGCGCCAGCGAGCGGACGACGCACTTCCCGTGGGACCTCTGGGGCTCGGCCGCGCTGTTCGCGGCGGGCGCCGCCTGCGCGGCGACCGCACCGTTCCGCCGCCGCTCGCGGCTGCTGTTCGCCGCCGCAGCCGCGGTGCTCGTCCCGGCCGCGGCCGCGGTCTGGTTCTTGTGAGCGCCGCTAGGAGTCGTCGGTCGCGAACGCGCCCGCCGTCGCCACCCGGGTGTAGCCGGCGCCAAGGCAGGCCATCAGCTTCATCCGCGCGGCGGCGGGGGAGAGGGCGCCGGCGCAGATGATCGGCGACGCGCGCAGGTCGCCCTCCGCGCCGTCGAAGGCGTAGGTGCCGTGCAGGATCGCGCCGCGCTCGGGCCGCACCGTCGCGACGACCGGGATCCGGGCGGCCGTACGGCGCAGCGCCGCCAGGAACGGCGGCGGCGTGTGGCCGGCGCCGAGGACCACGCCGACGAGCCCGTCCGCGCCCGCCTCGACCGCGGCCTCGACGAGGGCGCCGTCCGTGCCCAGCCCGGCCGCCACCACGTGGACGGTCGCGTCGAGCGCGGCCACCGGGATCGGCGGGCGCCGCTCGAGCCGCCGCGAGATCCGCGCGCGCCCCTCCTGCACCCGGCCGACCGGCCCGAGCCGCGGTGACTCGAACGCGTCCGGCGCCGTCGAGTCCGACTTGCGGACCGCTCGCGCCGCGTGCACGCGCCCCGCGAAGGCGACGAGCACGCCGAGCCCGTCGGCGTCGGCCGACGCCGCCACCGCGACCGCGTCGAGCAGGTTCGCGGGCCCATCGGCGCCCGGCGCGGAGGCCGGGCGCATCGCGCCGGTGAAGACGATCGGGGCGTCGCCCGCGTAGAGCAGGTCGCAGAGCAGCGCGACCTCCTCGAGCGTGTCGGTGCCGTGGGTGACGACGACGCCGCGGCCGGCGTCGGCCTCCAGGGCCGCCGCGCGCGCGATCTCGAGCGCCGCCGCCGCGTCGAGCTGCACGCTCGGCCGCGTGTCGAGCGTCCGCGCGTGCAGGTCGGGCGACGAGGCCACAGACGGCACCGCCGCGATCAGCGCGTCGGCGCCGTGCTCCGGCGCCGCGCCGCCGCGGCCCGAGCCCGCCATCGCGATCGTGCCGCCCGCGGCGAGCACCGTGACTGCTCTTCCCGGCTGCGGCACCGGGCCAGCCTACTCGGGTCACGGATCGTTCACCGGCTCCGCCGGTCCGGCGACGAAGCTCTGCGCCGATGGCCGCCGCGCTCCCCGTCGCCGGGCCGCTCGAGGCCCCGCCCGGGCGCTACCGCCGCCTGCGCGTCAGCCTCGCCGACGGCTGCGAGACGACCGTGCACGTGAGCGGCCACGATCCGGCACTCACCGAGCTGCGGGTCGTCGTCCTGCGCGGGCAGGCGCGCCTCGCCGCCTGGTGCGCCGCGCGGGGCGTGCAGGAGGCGGTCGTCGGCGGCTTCTTCACGCGACCCGGGGGCGTCCCGCTCGGCGAGCTGCGCACGCGCGGGGTCGCCCGCCGACACGTGCCGTTCGACGCGCCCTGGGGTGAGCGGCGGGCGTGCCTGCACGTCCAGGGCGGCGTCGCGCGGATCGCGGCCCGCGACGCCCTGGCCCCCGCGCCGCGCGGCGACCTGCTCCAGGCCGGCCCGCTGCTCGTGGCCGGCGGCGCCGTCGCGTACGCGCGCGCGGGGGATCCGGAGGGCTTCTCGGCCGGCGCGCGCCAGTTCGACTCCGACATCACCGACGGCCGCCATCCGCGCGCCGCGCTCGGTCTGGCGCCGGGGCGGATCCTCGCCGTCGCCTGCGACGGCCGCTCACGCCACGACTGCGGGTTGACGCTCGAGGAGCTCGCCGCGCTGATGGCCGGGCTCGGCTGCGAGAGCGCGATCAACCTCGACGGCGGCGGGTCCACCACGCTGATCTCCGGCGGGCGGCTGCGCAACCGTCCGCGCGGGGACTACGAGCGCCCGGAACCCGGCGGCCGGCCGGTGTCGACGGCTCTCTTGCTGACCACACGCGGCTGAACCTGCGCCCGACGGGGGTATGTTCACGACTGCGTGACGTCCGGTTCACATCGTCCTCATGCCCTCATGGGGCTCGCCTTCTTCCCCCGGGGAGGCTCGGCGCACGTCGCCCGCAACCTCGCGGCGGCGCTGCCGCGCGTGGGCTGGGACGTGACCGTGCTGTCGGGCTCGCTGACCCTGCCGGGGCATCCGGGCGATGCGCGCGACTTCTACGCCGGGCTCGACGTCCGGCCGGTCGACATGACCGCCGCCTACGAGGCGGCCGACCCGATGGCGGCCGACCCGCCGATGCATCCCTCCTACGAGGAGCGCGACGACGCGCCCGACCGGATCTTCGCCTCGCTCGACGACGACGAGTACGAGCGCCAGGTGGCGGGCTGGGCGCGTGCGCTGCAGTCGGTCGGCGCGATCCGCGCCGACGTCCTGCACCTGCACCACCTCACGCCCCAGCACGAGGCGGCTCGCCGGATCGCGCCCGGGATCCCGGTCGTCGGGCACCTGCACGGCACCGAGCTGCTGATGCTCGAGGCGATCGACGCGGACCCGGGCCGCTGGGAGCACGGCGAGGCCTGGGCGGAGCGGTTGCGCGACTGGGCCGCCGGCTGCGAGCGGCTGATCCTGCTCACCGACTCCCAGATCGAGCGCGCCGAGCAGCTGCTCGACGTCGACGAGGATCGCCTCGTCGTCGTCCCCAACGGCTTCGACCCCGCGCTGTTCGTGCCGCGCCACGTCGATCACCGGGCGCTCTGGCGGCGGTCCCTCGTCGAGGACCCCCAGGGCTGGCGCCCCGGCGAGCCCGCCGGCTCGGTCCGCTACACGGAGGCCGACCTCGCGGCGTTCGGCAGCGCCCGCGACGAGACGCCGGTGCTGCTCTACGTCGGGCGCTTCACCGAGGTCAAGCGGATCGGGCTGCTGATCGAGGCCTACGCCCGCGCCCGGCCCGGATTCGCCACGCGCGCTCCGCTCGTGCTGCTCGGCGGCTTCCCCGGCGAGTGGGAGGGCGAGCATCCCTACGAGACGATCCGCCGCACCGGCGCCGAGGACGTCTTCCTCGCCGGCTGGCACGGCCACGACGAGCTGCCGAGCTTCCTCGCCGCCTCCGACGTCGTCGTCCTCCCGTCCGTGCGCGAGCAGTTCGGCCAGGTGCTGGTCGAGGGGATGGCCTGCGGGCGCCCGCCGATCGCGGTCGACGCGTTCGGCCCGGCCGAGATCGTCCGCCACGGCGAGACGGGCTGGCTCGTCGAGCCCGACGACCCCATCGGACTGGCCAACGCGCTGGTCGAGGCGGTCAACCGGCCCTTCGAGCGCCGCCGCCGCGGCCGTGCCGCGGCCGCCGATGCCCGCGAGCGGTTCTCGTGGCCGTCCCTGGCGGCCGAGGTGGCCGCGGTCTACGACGTCGCGCGCGGCGTCGAGCCGGCCGAGCTGCTCGCCGGTGCCTGATCCTCGACCGTCCGCTGGAACAGCAGGTGGTCGCGCCAGGCGCCGCCGATGTGCAGGTACCGCGGCGCGAGCCCGTAGCGGATGAAGCCGTTACGGGCCAGGACCCGCTGCGAGGCGTGGTTGTCGAGCAGCGTGCTCGCCTCGACGCGGTGCAGGCCCAGCGAGTCGAAGGCGAAGCCGACCGCCGCGGCGACGGCCCCGGTCGCCAGCCCGCGCCCGGTGCGCGTCGAGCTGACCCAGTAGCCGAGCGCGGCGCTCTGCAGCGCGCCGCGCACGACGTTGTTGACGAAGATGGTGCCGGCGAGCTCGCCGTCGTCGTCGAGGATCGCGAACGGGTGGACCAGCCCCGCCTCGACCCGCGGGGCGAGCTCCTCGAGGCGCGCCCGCTGGCCAGGGAGCGTGAACCAGCGGTCCTCGCGCACCGGGTCATAGCGGGACGTGACCTCCCGATCGGCGGTATGCAGCGCCGACAGTCGAGCCGCGTCGGCGAGGACGAGCAGGCGGATGCGCATCACGGTCGTCGAGCCTACCCGCGCAACGGATCGTCGGTGTGGCGCAACGATCTTGCGCCGGAGGGCGCCAGCGAACCGCTGAACGGTGCAAGTCGTCTCGAAGCAGTGCGCTCGCACAGCCGCAGGCGTCCGCGCCGACGCTAATCTTGCCCGCCCCAGCCGCGCAGCACGGGAGCACGCTCTTGCATCGGATTGCCCGGCCGACCGAGCCGATCGGCCTGTACGACCCAACCTACGAGCACGACGCCTGCGGTGTCGCGTTCGTCGCGAAGCTCGACGGTCATGCGACGCACGAGACGATCCGCCGCGCGATCGTCGCGCTCGAGAACCTCGAGCACCGCGGCGCCGCGGGCGCGGACCCGAACACGGGCGACGGCGCCGGGATCCTCGTGCAGATGCCCGACGAGCTGATGCGTGGTCTCGTCGGCGGCGACCTCCCGCCCCCGGGGCGCTACGGCGTCTGCGTCTGCTTCCTCCCGCAGGACGAGGAGAAGCGCGCGGCCTTCGAGCAGCTGCTCGAGGACACCGTCGAGGCCGAGGGCCAGCGCGTGGTCGGCTGGCGCGACGTGCCGGTCGACAAGGACTACGTCGGCATCACGGCCAACTACTTCGCCCCGTACATCAAGCACCTTGTCGTCGCCGCCCAGGGCGAGCTCGAGCACGACCAGGACGCGTTCGAGCGCAAGCTCTACGTGATCCGCCGCGTCGCCGAGCTGGCCGCCGGCGCCGAGCTCGTGATCCCGAGCTTCTCCTCGCGCACGATCGTCTACAAGGGCATGCTCACGGCGCCGCAGCTGATGGGCTACTTCCCCGACCTGCAGGATCCGCGCGCCAAGAGCGCGCTGGCGCTGGTCCACTCGCGCTTCTCGACCAACACCTTCCCGAGCTGGGAGCTCGCCCATCCGTACCGGATGATCGCCCACAACGGCGAGATCAACACGCTGCGCGGCAACGTCAACTGGATGCGCGCCCGCGAGTCCCAGCTCGCCTCCGAGCTGTTCGGCGACGACCTGCACAAGGTGCTGCCGGTCGTGCGCGCCGGCGGCTCGGACTCCGCCACCTTCGACAATGTCCTCGAGCTGCTGACGCTCGCCGGCCGCTCGCTGCCGCACGCCGTGATGATGATGGTCCCGGAGGCCTTCGACGGCCGCGACGACCTCTCCGACGAGCTCAAGGGCTTCTACGCCTTCCACTCCTGTCTGATGGAGCCGTGGGACGGCCCCGCCGCCGTCGCCTTCACCGACGGGCGGATCATCGGCGCCACGCTCGACCGCAACGGCCTGCGCCCGGGGCGCTGGCTGCAGACCCGCGACGGCTGGGTCGTGATGGGCTCGGAGACCGGCGTGATGGAGGAGCCGCCCGAGAACGTCCTGCGCAAGGGCCGCCTGCAGCCCGGCAAGCTCTTCCTCGTCGACATCGCCGAGGGCCGGATCGTCGACGACGGCGAGGTCAAGCACGCCATCGCCTCCCAGCAGCCCTACAGCCAGTGGTTCGACGAGGGCATCGTGCACCTCGCCGACCTGCCGGAGCGCGAGGGTGGCTGGGGACAGTCTCAGCGCAGCGAGCCGCTGCCCGCGCTCCAGCGGGCGTTCGGCTGGACCCAGGAGGACCTGCGCGTCCTGCTCGCGCCGACCGCGGCCAAGGGCGAGGAGCCGATCGGCTCGATGGGCAACGACTCGGCGCTGCCCGTGCTCTCCGAGAAGGCGCCGCTGCTGTTCTCCTACTTCAAGCAGCTCTTCGCGCAGGTCACCAACCCGCCGATCGACCCGATCCGCGAGGCCGTGGTGATGAGCGTCGCGACGGGCGTCGGCACGGAGAAGAACCTGCTCGACGAGACGCCCGAGCACGCCCACCAGCTCGGCATGCAGACGCCGATCCTGCGCAACTCCGAGCTGGAGAAGCTGCGCCAGGTCGACTCGGAGATCTTCCGCGCCTACACGCTCGACACCACGTGGCCGGTCGCCGAAGGGCCAGAGGGCATGCTCGCGGCGCTCGACCGCGTCTGCGCCGAGGCCGAGGAGGTCCTCGAGGACGGCGTCAACGTGCTGATCCTCTCCGACCGCGGGGTCAACGCCGAACGCGTCGCGATCCCGTCGCTGATCGCCGTCGGCGGCGTCCACCACCACCTCGTCCGCCGCGGCACGCGCCTGCAGGCCGGCCTCGTGATCGAGACCGGCGAGGCGCGCGAGGTCCACCACCTCGCCACCCTGATCAGCTACGGCGCGAGCGCGATCAACCCGTACCTGGCGTTCGAGACGGTCGAGCAGCTGGTGGCCGAGGGGCGCGTCGGCGACGTCGAGGCGGTCGAGGCCGAGCGCAACGTGGTCAAGGGCATCGCCAAGGGCCTGCTCAAGACCATCTCCAAGATGGGCATCTCGACGGTCCAGTCCTACAACGGCGCGCAGATCTTCGAGGCCGTCGGCCTCGACCGCGAGCTGATCGACCGCTGCTTCGCCGGGACCGCCTCGCGGATCGCGGGCGTCGGGGCGACGGCGCTCGCCCAGGAGGCGCTCGACCGCCACGCCAGCGCGTATCCGCGAGTCGCCGAGGACCTGCTGCCGGTCGGCGGCGTCTACGCCTGGCGCCGCGACGGCGAGCACCACATGTGGAACCCCGAGACGATCGCGCTGCTCCAGCACGCGGTCCGCCACGGGGGCGAGCGGACCTACGAGGAGTACTCCGAGCTCGTCAACGACGACGCCGCGCGCCGCGCGACGATCCGCGGGCTGCTCGGCTTCCGCGAGCTGACCGAGGACCAGTGGCTGCCGATCGAGGAGATCGAGCCGGCCGCCGACATCGTCAAGCGCTTCGTCACCGGCGCGATGTCGCTCGGCTCGATCTCGCGCGAGACGCACGAGACGCTCGCGATCGCGATGAACCGCCTCGGGGGCAAGTCGAACACCGGCGAGGGCGGGGAGGACCCCGTCCGCTACCGGCGCGACCCGAACGGCGACCTGCGCCGCTCGGCGATCAAGCAGGTCGCGTCCGGCCGCTTCGGGGTCAACATCAACTACCTGGTCAACGCCGACGAGCTGCAGATCAAGATGGCCCAGGGCGCCAAGCCCGGCGAGGGCGGCCAGCTGCCCGGCCACAAGGTCGACCGCTACATCGGCTCGATCCGCTTCACGACGCCGGGCGTCGGGCTGATCTCGCCGCCGCCGCACCACGACATCTACTCGATCGAGGACCTCAAGCAGCTGATCTACGACCTGCGATGTGCGAATCCCCGCGCACGGGTCTCGGTGAAGCTGGTCTCAGAAGTAGGCGTGGGCACCGTCGCGGCCGGCGTCGCCAAGGCCAACGCCGACCACGTGTTGATCGCGGGCCACGACGGCGGCACGGGCGCCTCGCCGCTGTCCTCGATCCAGTCGGCCGGCGTGCCGTGGGAGATCGGGCTCGCCGAGACCCAGCAGACGCTCGTGCTCAACGACCTGCGCTCGCGCATCTGGGTGCAGACCGACGGGCAGCTCAAGACCGGCCGCGACGTGATCGTCGCCGCGCTGCTCGGCGCGGACGAGATGGGCTTCTCGACCGCCCCGCTGATCGCGACGGGCTGCGTGATGATGCGCGCCTGCCACCTGAACACCTGCCCGGTCGGCATCGCGACCCAGGACCCGGAGCTGCGCAAGCGCTTCAAGGGCCAGCCCGAGCACGTCGTGAACTTCTTCTTCTTCGTCGCCGAGGAGGCGCGGCAGATCATGCGCCGGCTCGGCATCCGCCGCTTCGAGGACCTCGTCGGCCGCGTCGACCTGCTCGAGGCCAACGACGCGATCGACCGCTGGAAGGAGCGCGGCGTCGACCTGACCCACGTGCTGACCGCGCCGGAGGTGCCGGACGGCACGCCGCTGCGGCGCGTGCGCCCGCAGGACTCGCCGCTGCCCGCGGCGCTCGACTGGCGCCTGATCGAGGCCGCCAAGGACGCGATCGACCACAAGCGCCCGGTCAGCGGCCAGTTCGACGTGCGCAACGTCAACCGCACGGTCGGCGGCCTGCTCTCGAGCGCGGTCACCGAGGTCCACGGCGCGCACGGGCTGCCGCCGGAGACGATCCGCTTCACGCTGCGCGGCTCGGCCGGCCAGTCGTTCGGCGCCTGGCTGGCGCCGGGCGTCGAGCTGACGCTGATCGGCGACGCCAACGACTACACGGGCAAGGGACTGTCGGGCGGAGTCCTCGCGGTCATGCCGCCGGAGAACGCGCTCTTCGCGGCCGAGGAGAACGTCCTGATCGGCAACACCGTGCTCTACGGCGCCACCGCCGGGCGCGCGTTCTTCCGCGGGCTCGCCGGCGAGCGCTTCGCCGTGCGCAACTCGGGCGCCAGCGCCGTCGTCGAGGGCGTCGGCGACCACGGCTGCGAGTACATGACCGGCGGCCGCGTCGTCGTCCTCGGCGCGACCGGCCTGAACTTCGCGGCCGGCATGAGCGGCGGCGTCGCCTACGTGCTCGACGAGCACGAGCGCTTCGGCGACCGCTGCAACATGGGCCTCGTCGGCTTCGACGAGATCTCCGCCGAGGACGCCGCCGAGCTCCACGCGCTGGTCGAGGAGCACCATCTGCGCACGCAGTCGCCGGTCGCCGCGCGGCTCCTGCGCGACTGGGACGGGGCGCTGCGCTCGTTCGTCAAGGTCATGCCGCACGACTACAAGCGCGCGCTGGCCGAGCAGGCCGAGGCGGCCGAGCACGAGATCGAGCCGGCCGAGTCGACGGGCGGCGACGGCTTCGTCGCCACGGAGCACCCAGCCGACTTCGTCGGCGGGCACGGGCGGGTGGCCTGATGGGCGAGCTCGGAGCCTTCATCGTCGAGCCGCGGGTCGGGCCGGACGAGCGCGACCCGCGCGAGCGCGCGCAGGACTTCCGCGAGTTCACCCGGCCCGTGGACCTGCCGGTGCTGCAGCGCCAGGGCGCGCGCTGCATGGAGTGCGGCGTGCCGTTCTGCCACAACGGCTGTCCGCTCGGCAACCTGATCCCGGACTGGAACGACCTCGTCTATCGCGACCGCTGGCGCGAGGCGATCGACCAGCTGCACGCCACGAACAACTTCCCGGAGTTCACCGGGCGGCTGTGCCCGGCGCCGTGCGAGGCGGCCTGCGTGCTGGAGATCCGCGAGGGCGACGCGGTCACGATCAAGCAGATCGAGGTCTCGATCATCGACCGGGCGTGGCAGGAGGGCTGGGTCGCCCCGCGCCCGCCGGCCGTCGAGACGGGCCGCAGCGCGGCGGTCATCGGCGCGGGTCCGGCCGGCATGGCCGCCGCCCAGCAGCTGCGCCGCGCCGGTCACGCCGTCACGGTGTTCGAACGCGACGAGGCCGGCGGCGGGCTGATCCGCTTCGGCGTGCCGGACTTCAAGATCGAGAAGCACCTCGTCGAGCGCCGCGTCGACCAGATGCGCGCCGAGGGCGTCGCCTTCGAGTTCGGCGTCGACGTCGGGCGCGACGTCGACCCCGCCGAGCTGGCGAGGAGCTTCGACGCGATCGTCGTGGCGACCGGCTCGCGCGTCCCGCGCGACCTGCCCGTACCGGGCCGCGAGCTCGACGGCGTCCACTACGCGATGGAGTACCTCTACGACCGCGCGCGCTGCCTCGGCGTCGAGCGCGGTCAGGGCGACGCGCCCGCCGAGCCGATCACCGCGGCGGGAAAGCACGTGATCGTGATCGGCGGCGGTGACACCGGCGCCGACTGCGTCGCGCACTCGCACCGCGAGGGCGCTGCGTCGGTGACGCAGATCGAGCTGCTTGGCGAGCCGCCGAAGTCGCGGCCCGACGACCTCACGCCGTGGCCGCGCTGGCCCGTCAAGCTGCGCCGGTCCTACGCGATCAAGGAGGGCGGCGAGCAGGACTTCGCGCTCTCCACGACCGCGCTCTCGGGGAACGGGCGCGTGCAGGAGATCACCTGGGTGCGCAACACGGGCACGCCGCCGTTCGACGCGATCGCGGGCACGGAGGAGTCGCATCCGGCCGACCTCGTACTGCTCGCGATGGGCTTCCTCTCGCCCGAGCAGCCCCTGCTCGAGGCGCTCGGGGTCGACACCGACCAGCGCGGCAACGCGAAGGCCGGCGCCTACGAGACGAGCGCGCCGGGCGTGTTCGCGGCCGGCGACGCGCGCCGCGGGCAGTCGCTGATCGTGTGGGCGATCAACGAGGGCCGCCAGTGCGCGCGGATGGTCGACCGCTACCTCGCGGGCCTGCCGCCCCAGGACGAGCGCGACCAGTTCTCGTCGGGCACCTCGATCGTCGACCACACGCGCGACGGCGCGGCGCCACCCGAGCAGGCGAGCTGGGGCTCGGGCGGCGGCATCACGGACTAGTCCCGTCTCGCTTGGGGCACTGAGGACCCCATGCGACAGCTCACGAGCCTGGATGCGCAGTTCCTCGGTGTCGAGACGGCACGGACCTTCGGGCACGTCGGCTCGTTCGCGGTCTACGACCCGTCGACCGCGCCCGGCGGGACGCTCGAGGTCAAGGACCTCTGCCGGCTGGTCGACGAGCGGATCCACCTGCTGCCGCCGTTCCGCTGGCGGCTCGTCGAGGTGCCGCTCGGGCTGGACCTGCCCTACTGGGTCGAGGACCCGGACTTCGACCTCGACTTCCACATCCGCGAGTCGGCCGTGCCGTCGCCGGGGGACGAGCGCCAGGTCGCGGAGACCGTCGCGCGGATCTTCGCCCGGCCGCTCGACCGGGCGCGCCCGCTGTGGGAGCTCTACCTGATCCGCGGGCTGCCGGACGGCAAGGTCGGGCTGCTCACCAAGGTCCATCACGCGGTCGTCGACGGCGTGTCGGGCAACGAGATCCTCTCCGTGCTGCTCGATCCCTCGCCCGAGGGCCGCGAGCTGCCGCCGAAGCCCGAGCTGTCGGGCGAACGGGTGCCGAGCGACCTGGAGATGCTCGGGCGTGGGCTGCTCGGCCTGCCGCGCCAGCCCGTGCGGGCGCTGCGCTCGCTGCCGACGACGCTGCCGGCGCTGACCGAGATCCCGGGCGCGAACGCGTTCCCGCTGGTCCCGCGGCTGTCGCAGGGGCTCTCGAAGCTGCGCGAGCTCGGCGGCGCGCCCGCCGCCGGGTCGGAGATCCTCGAGATCACGACCGCGCGGCCGCCGAAGACCAGCTTCAACGGGCGCATCGGCCCGCATCGGCGCTTCGCCTACGGCGACCTCTCGCTCGATCGCGTCAAGGCGCTCAAGTCCGAGCTCGGGGTCACCGTCAACGACGTCGTCGTCGCGCTGTGCGCGTCATCGGTCCGGCAGTGGCTGCTCGAGCGCGACGAGCTGCCGGCCAAGCCGTTGGTGGCGATGGTCCCCGTGTCCGTGCGCAAGGCCGACGAGAAGGGCGAGTTCGGCAACCGGATCTCGGCGATGATCGTCCCGATCGCGACCAACGTCGCCGATCCGCTCAAGCGGCTGCAGCGCACCCACTCGCTGCTGAAGGCGGCCAAGCTCAACTTCGCCGCACTGCCCGCATCGCTGCTCACCGACGCGACCGCGTTCATCCCCCCGGCCGTCGCCGCCCGGGCCGCACGGATGACGGTCGAGCTGCTCGGGCGCACCCGCCCGCCGCTGAACCTCGTGATCTCGAACGTCCCCGGGCCGCGCACCCCGCTGTTCCTCGCGGGCGCGAAGCTCGAGTCGCTGGTGCCGGTCTCGGTCGTCATCGACGGCGTGGGGCTGAACATGACCGTGATGAGCTACCGCGACCGGATGGACTTCGGGATCGTCTCCGACCGCGACCAGATCGACGACGTGTGGCCGCTGATGCGCGGCGCCGCGGCGGCATTGGACGAGTTCGAGCACGCCGTCGCCGGCGGCAAGGTCAAGCCGCGCCCGAAGAAGCGCCCCAATTCGAATGCGCGCGGCGGGCGTGGGGTACGCTCGCCGGCATGAGCTGGCTCGTCTACCTGATCTCCCTCGCCGTCGTCGGATTGATCACGGGCGCGCTCGCGCGCCTCGCCCTGCCGGGCCGCGACCCGATGTCGCTGTTCCAGACGATGCTGGTCGGCATCGCCGGCGCGTTCATCGCGGGCCTGATCGTCTACATCATCTCCGGCGGCCGCTACTACGGCGCGGGGTGGTTCATCTCGTTCGTCTGCTCGGTCGGGATCGTCTACTTCATCCGCCGCCGGCGCGGCGGGGGCCTGACCGACCCGGGCTACGGCAACGACCCGGGCACCTTCGGGTCGCGGTCCTCGCACCGGCGCTTCTAGGCCAGGCTGGGTAGGAAGGAGCGCGTTTCGGTGACGTGGCCGAACAACGTGCTCGGGACTACAGCCGGCCCAGCGCCGCAACTGCGGCCAGCAGGCGCTCCGCATCGGCGGCGTCGTTGTAGTGCACGAAGCCGGCCCGCACCGCCCCTTGGGGGGCGAGGCCGAGGTGCGCCTCGAGCTCGTAGGCGTAGTAGTTGCCGTCCCAGACCGCGATCTGCTCCCCGGCCAGCGCGCGGGCGACCTCCGCGGAGGGGCGCCCGTCGACGGTGAACATCAGCGTCGGGGCCCGCCGCGCGGCGGTGCCGTGCAGCGTCACGTGGTCCATCGCGCGGAGCCCGTCGAGCGCGAGCGCCAGCAGCTCGTCCTCCGCGGCGCGCACCGCCGGCCAGTCGAGCGAGAGCAGGTAGTCCGCCGCGGCGCGCACGCCGGCCAGCGACTCGAACGGCAGCGTGCCGAGCTCGAAGCGATCCGGCACCTCGTCGGGTGACGGGCGCAGCTTGTCGGGCGCCATCGTCTCGAGCAGCTCGGGCGCGGCCATCAGGATCCCGATGTGCGGCCCGAACCACTTGTAGGCCGAGCAGGCGAGGACGTCGCAGCCGAGCGTCGCGAGGTCGAGCCGGAAGTGCGGGGAGGCGTGGACCGCGTCGACGTACACGCGCGCGCCCACGGCGTGCGCGGCAGCGACGATGCCCTCGAGATCGGGGACGGTCCCGACCGCGTTCGACGCGGCGGTGACCGCGACCCAGCGCGTGCGCTCGGATAGGACCGCCTCGACCGCCGAGGCCGGCAGCGCGAGCGAGCCGGCCTCCGGCTCGGCGAAGCGCACGGAGGCGCCGGCGCGCTCGGCGGCGATGATCCACGGGCTCACGTTCGCGTCGTGGTCGAGCCGCGTGCAGACGATCTCGTCGCCCGCCGACCACTCCTTCGCCGCGGTCGCGGCGAAGCGCATCGTCAGCGCGGTCATGCTCGGACCGAACACCACGCCCTGGGGCTCGGCGCCGAACAGCGTGGCGACCGCGATGCGCGTGGACGCGACCAGCTCGTCGGTCTGGTGCGCGGCGGCGAACGCGCCGTGGCTGTTCGCCCCGCGGCCCGAGCGCATCCACTCGGTCATCGCGTCGATCGCGACGTCGACCATCTGCGTCCCGGCCGGGCCGTCCAGCCGCGCCCAGCCGCCGTGCAGGCCGGGGAAGCGCTCGCGGTTCACGCGCGCAGCGCGCGCGCGAGGGCGCGGTCGTGCTCGTAGCTCAGCAGGCTCTCGGCCTCGGCGGGCGTCACCCAGCGCATCTCGTCGACCTCCTCGTTGGGCGCGAACGCGCCGGACTGCGGCTCCATCAGCCAGTAGCGCACGACCTTGCGCCCGCGCGGGACCCGGTAGGTCGTCGGCGGCAGCTCGTCGCCGAGCGCGCAGCGCAGGCCGATCTCCTCCTCGACCTCACGCAGCGCCGCCTGCTCCCACGTCTCGCCAGGGTCGAGCTTGCCCTTCGGGAACGACCAGTCGTCGTAGCGCGGGCGGTGGCAGAGCGCGACGCGCGGCTCGCCGTCCTCGCGCCGCAGGACGACGCCTCCGGCGGCCTTGACGTCCGCGCTGTCGGGATCTGCCTCCACGGCCGCGGATCCTCGCAGGCACAGAACTTGACGGAGGCGTCACCTTCATGGCAGCCTGCACGGATGTCGACGCTTCCTCGCGTCTGCGTCATCGGCGCCGGCTCGTCCGGGATCGCCGCTGCGAAGGCGCTCCACACCGCAGGATTCGACTTCGACTGCTTCGACGCGTCCGATCGCGTCGGCGGCAACTGGGTGTTCAAGAACACCAACGGCATGTCGTCGTCGTACCGCTCGCTGCACATCAACACCTCGCGCGAGCGCATGGAGTACTCCGACTTCCCGATGCCGAAGTCCTATCCCGACTTCCCGCACCACACCCACATCGCGCGCTACTTCGACGACTACGTCGACCACTTCGGCTTCCGCGACCGGATCACGTTCCGCACGCGGGTCGAGCGCGCCGAGCGCGGCGCCGACGGCACCTGGAGCGTGCAGCTCGACAGCGGCGAGACGCGCCGCTACGACGCGCTGCTCGTCGCCAACGGGCACCACTGGGACCCGCGCTGGCCCGAGCCGGAGTTCCCCGGCTCCGACGTCTTCGCGGGCGAGCAACTGCACTCCCATCACTACCGGGGCGAGGATCCGGAGCAGTTCCGCGACAAGCACGTGGTCGTGCTGGCATGGGCAACTCGGCCATGGACATCGCGGTCGAGGCGTCGTTCACCGCCGCGTCGGTCCACCTGGCGGCGCGCCGTGGCGCCTGGGTGATCCCCAAGTACGTCTTCGGGCGCCCGCTCGACCAGATCTCTACTCGCGCGGGGATCCCGTTCGACTGCATTGAGAAGTCCGACCAGGTTGGCGGCAACTGGGTGTTCGGCAATCGCAATGGGATGTCGTCGGCGTATCGCTCGCTGCACATCAACACCTCGCGCGAGCGGATGGAGTACAGCGACTTCCCGATGCCGAAGTCCTATCCCGACTTCCCGCACCACACCCACATCGCGCGCTACTTCGACGACTACGTC
>DATBDM010000140.1:0-32819 GCA_036269915.1 Solirubrobacteraceae bacterium
AGTCCATCCACTGGTGTGACGGCAGCGCGGACGAATACGAGCAGCTCTGCCAGCAGCTCGTCGACGCCGGCACCTTCGAGAAGCTCTCCGACGCGAAGCGGCCCAACTCCTACATCGCGCGCTCCGATCCCGGCGACGTCGCGCGCGTCGAGGACCGCACCTTCATCTGCTCCGAGAAGGAAGAGGACGCAGGCCCGACCAACAACTGGCGCGCGCCGGCCGAGATGCGCGAGACGCTCACCGAGCTGTTCAAGGGCTCGATGGCGGGCCGCACGATGTACGTCGTCCCCTTCTCGATGGGCCCGCTCGGCTCGTCGATCTCCTACATCGGCGTCCAGCTGACCGACTCGCCCTACGTCGCGGTCTCGATGCGCATCATGACCCGCATGGGCCGGCCTGCGCTCGACGTGCTCGGCGAGAAGGGCGACTTCGTCCCGTGTCTGCACTCGGTGGGCATGCCGCTGACCGAGGGGGTCGAGGACGTGCCGTGGCCGTGCAACGAGCACAACAAATGGATCGTGCACTACCCCGAGACGCGCGAGATCTGGTCGTATGGCTCGGGCTACGGCGGCAACGCGCTGCTCGGCAAGAAGTGCTTCGCGCTGCGCATCGCCTCGGTGATGGCGCGCGACGAGGGCTGGCTCGCCGAGCACATGCTGATCCTCAAGGTCACCTCGCCCGAGGGCGACGTCAAGTACCTCACCGGCGCGTTCCCGAGCGCCTGCGGCAAGACCAACCTGGCGATGCTGATCCCGTCGCTCGCGGGCTGGACCGTCGAGACCGTCGGCGACGACATCGCCTGGATGAAGTTCGGCGAGGACGGCCGGCTCTACGCGGTCAACCCGGAGGCCGGGTTCTTCGGCGTCGCGCCGGGCACCAGCGAGCGCACGAACCCGAACGCGATCGCGACCGCCCGCGCCAACTCGATCTTCACCAACTGCGCGAAGACCGACGACGGCGACGTCTGGTGGGAGGGGCTCACCGACGAGCCTCCGGCCCATCTCGTCGACTGGAAGGGCAACGAGTGGACGCCGGACGCCGACGTGCCCGCGGCCCATCCCAATGCCCGCTTCACCGTGCCGGCCGCCCAGTGTCCCTCGATCGCCCCCGAGTGGGAGGACCCCAAGGGCGTGCCGATCGACGCGTTCCTGTTCGGCGGCCGCCGCTCGAGCGTGGTGCCGCTGGTGCGCGAGGCGTTCGACTGGGAGCACGCGGTGTTCCTCGGCGCGACGATGAGCTCGGAGACGACCGCGGCCGCCGCCGGCCAGGTCGGGCAGCTGCGCTTCGACCCCTTCGCGATGCTGCCGTTCTGCGGCTACAACATGGCCGACTACTTCGCGCACTGGCTGAAGGTCGGCCGCCGCGACGGCGCGCAGCTGCCGAAGGTCTTCTACGTCAACTGGTTCCGCAAGGACGAGGACGGGAAGTTCCTGTGGCCCGGATTCGGCGAGAACTCGCGCGTCCTGGCCTGGATCGTCGAGCGCTGCGCGGGCCGCGCGGACGCCGTCGAGACGCCGATCGGGCTCGTGCCGTCCGAGGACGCGCTGGACACCTCCGGGCTCGACATCGCGCCCGAGGCCCTGCAGGCGCTGCTGACCGTCGACCACGACGGCGTCAAGGCGGAGCTGCCGCAGACACGCGATCACCTCGAGCAGTTCGGCGACGATCTCCCCGACGAGGTCCGCTCCCAGCTCGAGCGGCTGGTCGAGCGGCTCGGCTGAGCCGGATGAGGATCGATCCGCCCGGCGCCACACGGCGTCGGGCGGGTGCGCCATGATGGACCTGTGAGCCTCGCTGCGGAGACCGAGGCGGCATCGGATCGACCCGAGGACCGGCTTCCGGCCCTGATCGCCGCGCGCGCCCCCGCCGCCCAGCGCGACGCCGTCGCGGCGTTCGCGCGTGCCTACCTGCGCCGCGCGGCCGGAGACACCTCCGACGGGATCTCCGACGAGGACCTGACCGCCGAGGTGCTCGCGGCGTTCGGGTTCGCCGACCGGCGCGCCGCCGGCGAGCCGCTGTCCGTGCGCGCGTTCAACCCGACCCGCGAGGGCGACGGCTACGAGCCCCTGGGCTCGGTGCTCGAGACCAACTCCGACGACTGGCCGTTCCTCGTCGACTCGGTGACCGCGGAGATCGAGTCGCGGGGCCTGTGCGTCGTGCGGCTGCGCCATCCGATCATCGGCGTCGAGCGCGCGGCGAGCGGGCGCATCGCCGCCGTGCGCCATCCGCGCGACTCGGCGCGGCGCGAGTCCGTCATGCACTTCGATCTCGACCGCAAGCTCGGCGACGACGAGCTCGCGCCGCTCCAGGAGGCCGTCGCGAAGGTGGTCGGCGCGGTGCGCGCGACGGTCAGGGACTTCCCGGCGATGACCGCGCGCGTGGGGGAGATGACCACGACCGCGCGCGGCGGCGCCGACCGCTACGCGCCCGACGAGGTGCGCGAGGTCACCGACTTCCTCGGCTGGCTGCTGCGGGGCAACTTCGTGCTGCTCGGCGCGCGCGAGTACGACTTCTCGGGCGGCGAGATCCGCGTCGTGCCGGGCTCCGGCCTGGGCATCCTCGCGGACGAGGGGGGCTCGTCCTACGCCCGCGGCATGCCGCTCGAGAAGCTGCCCGACGGTGTGCGCGAGCGCGCGACGAGCGGCGACCTGCTGCTCGTCTCCAAGACCAATCGCGTCTCGCCGGTCCACCGCCGCGAGCGGATGGATTACGTCGGCGTCCGCCGCGTCGCGCCCGACGGGGCGATCATTGGCGAGTCGCGGCTGCTCGGCCTGTTCACCACCAAGGCCTACGCGGAGCCCGCGTCCGAGACCCCGCTGCTGCACCGCAAGCTGCGCCGCGCGCTCGACGCCGAGGACCTGATCGAGGGCTCCCACGACTACAAGGCCGCCGTCGCCGTCTTCGACTCGTTCCCCAAGGACGAGCTGTTCGCGGCGCCGGTCGAGGACCTGCAGCGCGCCGTCGCGATCCTGATGGGGCTCGAGGGGAGCGATCAGGTGCGCCTGCTCGCGCGCCGCGACCCGGACGGCCGCAGCGCGTCGATCATCCTCTCGCTGCCGCGCGAGCGCTACGGCGCGCGGCTCGTCGAGGGCATGGAGGCCTACCTGCGCCGGCGCTTCGACAGCGCCGACGTGACGCCGCACCACGTGCTCGAGGAGGGCGCGCGGGTGCGGGTGCACTACACGGTCCACAATGCCGGCGGGCTGCCGGACTTCTCTCCGGCCGAGCTCCAGCAGGAGGCCATCCAGCTCGCGCGCACGTGGGACGACGAGGTGCGCTCGGTACTGATCGAGCGCCACGGCGCGGCGCGCGGGCGCGCGCTCGCCGAGGCCTGGGTGCGGCACTTCCCCGACCACTACCAGGGCTACACCGAGGTCGAGCTCGCGGCCCACGACGTCGTCTGCTTCGATCGCCTCGTCGCCGGCGAGAGCGTCGTCGTCTCGCTGCAGCCCGTCGCGGACGGCAGGCAGACGCGCGTCGCGCTCTACAAGCGCGGCGCCAAGGTCGAGCTCTCGACCGTGATGCCGATGCTCGAGGACCTGGGGCTGCGCGTGGTGGAGGAGATCGCCACGCGCCTGGTCGACGCCGAGGACGAGACCTGGGTGCAGGAGTTCCGCGTGCTCGGCCCCGACGGGCAGCCGGTCGATCTCGACGCCGCCGGCGACCGGCTGGCGGCCGCGATCGCGGCCGTCTACCGCGGCGAGGCCGAGTCGGACCCGCTCAACCGGCTCGTGATCGCCGCCGGGCTGGACCGCGACCAGCTGGCGATCCTGCGCGCCTACCGCAAGTACCGCCAGCGCGTGGGCTCGCGCTTCACCGAGGGCTACCAGAACGACGTGCTGACGGCCAACGCGGGCGTCACCGCCAAGCTCATGCGCTACTTCGAGCTGCGCTTCGGCGCGGCCGGGACGGACGGGCCGCGCGACGAGGCGGCCGAGGAGGCCCTGCGCGAGGAGATCATCGCCGACCTCGACGACGTGGTCTCGCTCGACCACGACCGCATCCTGCGCAACCAGCTGTCGGTCATCGACGCGACGCTGCGCACCAACGCCTACAAGCCGGGCCGCGACGCTCTCGCGTTCAAGATCCGCTCGGCCGACGTGCCCGCAGTGCCCCAGCCCGCCCCGCTGGTCGAGGTCTACGTCTACGGCACCGAGGTCGAGGGCATCCACCTGCGTGGCGGCGCCATCGCCCGCGGCGGCATCCGCTGGTCGGACCGGATGGACTACCGCACCGAGGTCTTCGGGCTGATGCGCGCCCAGCTGACCAAGAACGCGGTCATCGTCCCGGCCGGCGCCAAGGGCGGGTTCATCGTCAAGCACCCGCCGAGCGATCGCGCGGAGCTGCGCGCGGCGGTCGCGGCCCAGTACGAGACCTACATCCGGGCATTGCTCGACGTGACGGACAACCTCGTCGACGGCGAGGTCGCCCACCCCGAGGGCGTCCGGGTCCTCGACGACGACGACACCTACCTGGTCGTCGCGGCCGACAAGGGCACGGCGACCTTCTCGGACCTGGCCAACGCGATCGCCCACGACGCCGGCTACTGGCTCGACGACGCGTTCGCCTCTGGCGGCTCGTCGGGCTATGACCACAAGGGCCTGGGGATCACCGCACGCGGCGCCTGGGAGTCGGTCAAGCGCCACTTCCGCGAGCTCGGCCTCGATCCGGCGGTCGACGAGCTCACGGCCGTCGGGATCGGCGACATGTCCGGCGACGTCTTCGGCAACGGGATGCTGCTCTCGGACAAGCTCAAGCTGATCGGCGCCTACGACCACCGACACCTGTTCCTGGACCCGTCGCCCGACCCGGCCGTCTCCTTCGGCGAGCGCCGGCGCCTGTTCGAGCTGAGCGGCTCCTCGTGGGACGACTACGACCGCGAGCTGATCTCCGAGGGCGGCGGCGTCTGGCCGCGCAGCGCGAAGTCGATCCCGCTCTCGCCGCAGGTCCGCGAGGCGCTCGGCGTGCAGGACGAGCGGCTCGCGCCCACCGACCTGATCCAGGCGATCCTGCGGGCGCCGGTCGACCTGCTCTGGAACGGCGGCATCGGCACCGTGGTCAAGGCCTCCACCGAGACCGACGACGACGCCCAGGACCGCTCCAGCGACGCGATCCGCGTCGACGCGGACCAGCTGCGCTGTCGCGTCGTGGGCGAGGGCGGCAACCTCGGCTTCACCCGCCGCGCCCGCGTCGAGTACGCCGCAGCCGGCGGCCACATCAACGCCGACTTCATCGACAACTCGGCCGGCGTGGACATCTCCGACCACGAGGTCAACCTGAAGATCCTGCTCGGCCTGGCCGAGCGGCGCGGCGAGCTGACCCGCGACTCGCGCGACGCGCTGCTGCGCGAGGTCACCGAGGACGTCGTCGGCCACGTCCTCTACGACTCGTTCCTGCAGGCGCAGATCATCGCCCAGGAGGTCGAGCGCTCCCCGGCGCGCATGTACGCCTACGAGGACCTGATGGCGCTCCTGCAGGGGCGCGGCATGCTCGAGCGCGCCGACGAGGACCTGCCCGACTCCGAGGAGATCGCCGAACGGCGGCGCTCGCAGCGCGGGATGGAGCGCCCCGAGCTCGCGGTGCTCGTCGCCTACGCCAAGCGCTGGATCGCCCGCGCGCTGCAGGAGTCCGACTTCACCGACGAGCCGTGGCTCGAGCGCGACCTGCGCGACTACTTCCCCGACGCGGTCGTCGCGCGCTTCGCCCATCTGCTCGAGGAGCACCCGCTGCGCCGCGAGCTGCTGTGCATGATCAACGCCAACGCGGTCGTCAACGCGCTCGGGCCGACGTTCGTGTCGCAGATCGTCGCCGAGCGCGGCGCCGAGGTCCCCGCGGTCGTGCGCGCCTACCGGATCGCGCTCGAGGTCACCGACGCGGGTGCCGCGTGGGAGGAGATCGAGCGCCTCGACGGCGTCGACCGCACCGTGCAGGCGGAGCTGATGGGCGGTGTCGACGCCTTCGTGGAGACGGTCACGCGCTGGTTCGTCGCCTGGCCGCTCGACGGCTCGATCGACGAGATCGCCCAGGCGGGCCGCGCGGGCTTCGACGAGCTCGCGCGGGTGCTGGGCGAGCTCGGCGGCGAGGATCGCCGCGCGCGCCGCGAGGAGACCGCGGCCCGGCTGCGCGACGCCGGCGTGCCGGCCGAGCTCGCGCGCCTGCACGCGCTGCGCCCCGAGCTCGCCCACGCGCCGGACGTCGTGCGCGTCGCGCGCGTCTGCGGGCGCAGCGTCGAGGACGTCACGCGCGTGTTCTTCGCCGTCGGCTCCGAGCTGCGCCTGGACTGGCTCGAGAGCGAGGCCGCGCGGGTCCATGCCACCACGCGGATGCAGCGCTGGGCGTTGCAGGCCGTGCGCGAGGACGCCCTGCAGGCGCGCCGCGAGCTCGCCGAGCAGGCGCTGCGCGAGGGCGACGGAGCCGAGCCCGACGCGGCGGTGGCGAGCTTCCTCGAGGCCCACGAGCGGCCTGCCCGGCGCCTGGAGGGCTTCCTGCGCGCCCTCGCGCGCGAGGGCGACCCGGACCTCGCCGGGCTCTCGCTGGCGGTCCGCCAGCTGCGCTCGCTCGCCGCGCCCGGCTAGTGCTGTTGCTCGCCGGTCGCGGCCGGTGGGCGCGACTCCTCGGCGAGCGAGGTGATCGTCAGCAGCCCGCGGGCGGCGTTCTCGAGAACGCCGGTCGCCTCCTCGGATGATCGGGCGTAGAGCTCGACGAGCAGGTGGACGACGATCTGGTCCTCGTCGTGCTTGTGGAAGCGGACGTGCGTGAAGAACTCGCGCGTCCCGTGATCGCCGAAGGCGGCGTAGGCGAGCGCGTCCGCGGCCTCGGGGCCGGAGCAGGTCTCGACCGAGTCGGCATCGACGGTCACCGTGCAGGACGCGACCCACGGCGTGCCGGCGACCATGCGCTCCCAGCGGTCCTCGATCGGCTCGATGCGGCCGTTGTGGAACGCCAGGTGGGGCTGGTCGTGCATGCAGTCGAGGCACTGCACGACGGCCTCCTGGAGCTCGTCGACGACCTCGGCGCGCTCGGCCGTCACCGGGTCGATGCGGTGGATGCCCTCGTAGTGGACCTGGATCTCCAGCTCCTGCGACCAGCAGCGGTAGCAGCGCAGCCAAGAGCCGATCGGCGAGCCGTGAGATGCCTCCATCGCACCCATTCTATGCTCCGCGCCGTGCGCCGCCGACGGATCGCCCTCGCCGTGCCGGTTGTGGTGCTCGCGCTCGCCGGCTGCGGGTCCGGTGGGCCGACCGACGAGCAGCTCGTGGCCCGCGCGGTGACCGCGTTCGGCCGCGCGACGGCCGCCAAGGACTACCGCACGCTGTGCGACCGGATCCTGGCGCCGTCGCTGATCGCGGAGGTCACCTCGATCGGGCTGCCGTGCGAGAAGGCGCTCCAGCGCGGGCTCGGCAGCGTCCGCTCCCCGCGGCTGACGCTCGGCGCCGTGACAGTCGGCGGCGACACCGCGACGGCCGAGGTCCGCACCGCGGCGGCCAACCAGGCGCCGTCGCGCGACACGCTGCGCCTCGAGCGGGTCCACGGGTCGTGGCGCGTGGCGTCGCTGGCGCAGTAGCGCCTACGCGGGTCGGCCGGGGACCTCGAAGCACTCGCGGCAGCGGGCCTCGTAGGCCTCCGAGCCGCCGACGTTGATCAGCGGGCCGTCGCGCCAGGGCGCCGGCTCGCCGTCGATCAGCAACTGGGAGCGGTGGGCCTCGCCGCCGCAGCGCACGCAGATCGCCGAGAGCTTCGTGAGCCGCTCGGCTTGGCAGGCGAGCTCGGGCATCGGGCCGAACGGCCGGCCCATCGCGTCCAGGTCGAGGCCCGCGCAGATCACCTCGACGCCGCGGGCGACGACGCGCCGGACCATCGCCGGCAGCTCGTCGTCGAAGAACTGCGCCTCCTCGATCCCGAGGACGTCGGGGTCGTGTTCCTCGACGATCCGCTCGAGGTCGGCGGCGCGCTCGACCGCGGCGCAGGGCCAGTGGCGGCCGGCGTGGGAGGCGATGGCGGAGGCGGTGTAGCGGCGGTCGATCGCGGGCTTGACCGCGACGACGCGCAGCCGGGCGATGTCGGCCCGCACGAGCCGGCGGATCAGCTCCTCGGACTTGCCGGAGAACATGCACCCGCAGACGACCTCGAGGCGGCCGGTGCGCGTGCGGGTGCGCGCGATCTGCGCGCGCCGGAGACGAGTTCCGTTCGTCGAGAGCACGCGGAAAAGGTACGCAGCCGGGCGGACGCGAAGAGCCGCTAATCGGCGGCGCGGGCCTCGAGCGCGGCGACCAGCTCCCGGCCCGCTAATCCGCCGTCCTGCTCGGCGAGCCAGCGCTCGGCGGCGCGACGGCCGCCGAGGGCGCGCAGGCCGCGCTCGCCGTGCTCGGCGACGAAGTCCGCGAGCGCGCCCAGCCGCCGCGCGCGGGTGCGCGCGGCCGCGAGGTCGAGGCGGGCGCGGTGGGCGTCGAGCGCGGCCACCAGGTCGTCGAAGCCCTGGCGCGGCGGGATCGAGGAGACCGGGACCACCTCGGTCCCACGCGCCCCCAGCGAGCGCAGCGCCGCGCGCAGGTCGCGCAGCGCCCGCTGCGCCACCAGGCCGAGGTCGGACTTGGTGACCACGAGCACGTCGGGGATCTCCATGATCCCGGACTTCAGGAACTGCAGCGCGTCGCCGGAGCCGGGCTGCACGACCACCGCGACCGTGTCGGCGGCCTCGGCGACCTCGGTCTCGGACTGGCCGACGCCGACGGTCTCGATGACCACGACGTCGAAGGCGGCGGCGAGCGCTTGCGCGGCGGCCCGGGTCGCGGGCGCGAGCCCGCCCGTCCGCTCCCCGGCTGCGGTCGAGCGGATGAACAGGCCGCGGTCGGCGGGGTCGGCCTCGATCCGCGCGCGGTCACCGAGCAGCGAGCCGCCCGAGCGCTTGGAGGTCGGGTCGACGGCCAGGACGGCCACCGTCCGCCCGCTCGCCCGCCAGGCGGCGGTCAGCGCGCCGAGGAGCGTCGACTTGCCGGCGCCGGGAGGCCCGGTGACGCCGACGACGTGGCCGGGCGCCTCGCCGCCGAGCCGCGCGGGCGCGACCTCGGCCAGCAGCGCGGCCGCCTGCGCGCGGTCGGCCGGCGCGCGGCTCTCCAGCAGGTTGAGCGTGGCGGGCGCGGCGGCGAGGTCGCCGTCGCGCAGGCGGGCGCCGAGCTCGGCGCCGATCACGCTGCCGCGGAGATCCCGTTGCGCTCCGCGACGAGCCCCACCACGTCGCGCAGGATCCGGGTGATCTCGAAGTCCTTCGGCGTGTACACGGCGGCGACGCCCGCGGCGCGCAGCGGCTCGACGTCCGCGGCCGGGATGATGCCGCCGACGATGATCGGGATCCCGCCCTCCCCCTCGCCCCCGCCGGCCTCGCGCAGGGCCTCGACGACGTCGGGGATCAGCCCCAGGTGCGAGCCGGAGAGGATCGAGAGCCCGATCACGTGCACGCCCTCGTCGACCGCCGAGCGGGCGATCTGGGCGGGGGTCAGGCGGATGCCCTCGTAGACGACGTCCATGCCGGCGTCGCGGGCGCGGACGGCGATCTGCTCGGCGCCGTTGGAGTGGCCGTCGAGGCCAGGCTTGCCGACGAGGATCTTCAGCGTGCGCCCGAGCTGATCGCTCACGCGGCCCACCTCGTCGCGCAGCTCGGCCAACTCGCCCTCGCTGAGCCTGTCCCGCCCACCCACCGCCGCCTCCCCGACGCCGGTGGGCGCGCGGTAGGAGCCGAACGCGTCGCGCAGCGCCTGCGCCCACTCGCCCGTGGTCGCGCCCGCCCGGGCCGCCGCGATCGTGGCCGGCATGACGTTCTCGTCGGTGGTGGCGACGCGGCGCAGCTCGGCGAGAGCGGCCTCGACCGCCGCCGCGTCACGCTGCTCGCGCCACGCGCCGAGCTCGGCCACCTGCTCGGCCTCGACGGCGGGGTCCACGGTGAGGATGCCGCCCTCGGCGTCGGCGGTCAGCGGCGAGGGCTCGGTCTCGATGAAGCGGTTGACGCCGACGAGCACCTGCTCGCCGGACTCGATGCGCCCGAGCCGCTCGCGATGGGACTCGACGAGCGCGGCCTTCATATAGGGCACCGCCTCGACCGCCCCGCCGTGCTCGGCCACCCGCGCCATCTCCGCGCGGGCGCCGTCGACGAGCTCCGCGACCAGCCCGTCCATCACGACCGAGCCCTCGAAGATGTCGGGGTACTCGAGCAGGTCGGTCTCGTAGGCCAGCACCTGCTGGATGCGCAGCGACCACTGCTGGTCCCAGGGGCGGGGGAGGCCGAGCGCCTCGTTCCAGGCGGGCAGCTGGATCGCACGGGCCCGGGCGCTGCGGCCGAGCGTGACGGCGAGCGCCTCGAGCACGATCCGCTGGACGTTGTTCTCGGGCTGCGGCTCGGTGAGGCCGAGCGAGTTGACCTGCACCCCGTAGCGGAAGCGCAGGTGCTTGGGGTCCTCGACGCCGTAGCGCTCGCGGCCGAGTTGCTCCCACAGCTCGCCCATCGCGCGCAGCTTCGCGTGCTCCTCGACGAAGCGCACGCCGGCGTTGACGAAGAACGAGATCCGCCCGAAGACGGCGCCCATGCGGTCCTGCGCCACCCGCTCGCGGACCTCGTCGAGCACCGCGATCGCCGTGCTCATCGCGTAGGCGATCTCCTGCACGGGGGTCGCCCCGGCCTCCTGCAGGTGATACGAGCAGATGTTGATCGGGTTCCAGCGCGGGACGTCCTCGATCGTGTAGGCGACCATGTCGGCGATCAGCCGCATCGACGGGGCCGGCGGGAACGCGTAGGTCCCGCGCGAGAGGTACTCCTTGACGATGTCGTTCTGGGTCGTGCCCTGGAGCACGGCCGGGTCGATGCCGTTCTCCTCGGCGACGACGACGTAGAGCGCCAGCAGCCACGCCGCGGTCGCGTTGATCGTCATCGACGTGTTCATCCGGTCGAGCGGGATCCCGTCGAGCAGCGCGTGCATGTCGCCCTTGTGGGCGATCGGCACGCCGACCTTGCCGACCTCGCCGCGCGCGAGCTCGTGGTCGGCGTCGTAGCCGGTCTGCGTCGGCAGGTCGAAGGCGACCGACAGACCGGTCTGGCCCTTGGCCAGGTTGCCGCGGTAGAGCTCGTTGGACCGGCGGGCGGTCGAATGCCCCGCGTAGGTCCGCATCATCCAAGGACGGTCGGGCTCGGGCAGGCGGTGGTCCATGACAACGAATCTTACGGTTGCGTATCGCAACGGTGCGCACGTCACGTCGCCTGGCAGGCGAAACCGGTCTCATGGCGCGTGGATAAGCTGCGGCGTCGATGCCTGACATCGTTGTCGTCGACGGGTTGCGCAAGGCCTACCGGCCCGGTGTGCCCGAAGCGGTCGCGGGGATCTCCTTCGAGGTCCGCGAGGGCGAGATCTTCGGGCTGCTCGGCCCCAACGGGGCCGGCAAGACGACGACGATCGGCGCGATCACGACGCGGGTGAAGCCGACCGGCGGCCGCGTGACCGTCGACGGGCACGACGTCGCGCGCGAGCCCGTCCAGGTCAAGCGGCGCCTCGCCGTCGTCCCCCAGCGCCCGAACCTCGATCGTGCGCTCACGGCGATCGAGAACCTCACCTTTCACGCCGCCTACTTCGGCGCCCCGCGGCGCGAGCGGCGCGACCGGGCGGTGCAGATCATGGAGCGCCTCGGCCTGGGCGGCCGCGAGAACGAGAAGGTCGACGGCTACTCGGGCGGGATGGCCCAGCGGCTGATGATCTGCCGCGCGCTCATGCACGAGCCGCGCCTGCTGATCCTCGACGAGCCGACGACGGGCCTCGACCCGCAGTCGCGCCTGTTCCTGTGGGACGCGATGAGCGACCTGCGCGAGCGCGGCGTGACCCTGATGCTGACCACGCACGACATGGTCGAGGCCGATCGCCTGTGCGACCGCATCGCGATCGTCGACCACGGGAAGATCATCGCGCTGGACACTCCGCGCGGGCTGCGCCGCCGGCTGCCCGCCGCGCAGGGGCTCGAGCTCGTCGTCGACGGCGAGGCGGACCCCGGGGCGGCCTTCGACGGGCTCGCCTGGGTCGAGCGCGTCGAGTCCCAGCGGGTCAACGACCGCTGGAGCCTGCGGCTCTACGGCGTGCCCGACGGGCTGGGCGGCGGCGTCCTCGAGGCGGGCGTCGCGGCCGGCCGCGAGGTCGTCGAGCTGCGGCGGATCGAGGGCACGCTCGAGGACGTCTTCGTCCACCTCACGGGCCGGGAGCTGCGCGGATGAGCGCGACCGTCGGACGCACCTTCCTGGCCCTGTGCGGGCGCGACCTGTGGGTCACGGTCCGCCACGACCCGATCGCCTTCCTCGCCCAGGCGCTGCTGCAGCCGGTCTTCTTCCTCTTCGTGTTCGGCCGCGTGCTGCCCGACATCGGGGCGGCGCAGGGCGCCTACGGGACGCAGCTGCTGCCCGGCGTGCTGGCGCTGACGCTCGTGCTCACCTCACTGCAGAACACCGCGCTGCCGCTGGTGATCGAGTTCTCGTTCACCAAGGAGATCGAGGACCGCCTGCTCGCCCCGCTGCCCGTCTGGATGGTCGGCATCCAGAAGCTCGTGATCGCGGCGCTGCGCGGGCTCGTCGCGGCGGTGCTGATCCTGCCGCTCGGCGCGCTGATCCTGCCCGGCGGGATCGACCTCGGCGGCGCCGACTGGCCCGCGTTCGTGGCGGTGCTGCTCGCGGGCTCGATCGCCGGCGCGGCGGTCGGGCTCGTGCTCGGCACCGCGGTCCCGCCCAACCGCATCAACATCGCCTTCGCGGTCGTGCTGACGCCGCTGATCTTCACCGGGGCGACGTTCTACCCGTGGGCGGCGCTCGACTCGCTGAAGTGGTTCCAGGTCGTGACGCTGTTCAACCCGCTGACCTACGTCTCGGAGGGGATGCGCGGCGCGCTGACCAGCGTCCCGCACCTCGGCACGGGCTGGATCGCCCTCGGCCTCGCCGGCTCGCTCGTGCTGTTCGGGGCGGCCGGCCTGCTGGGCTTCGAGCGCAGGGCCATCGACTAGCCTCGACCGCCATGCGCGCGATCGATCTGCTGCACCTGGGCCGCGAGAAGGTGATCTGCTGCTGGATGGCCGGCGGCGTGCTGATCGACCCCGGACCCGAGTCGTGCGTGGACACACTGCTCGCGGCGCTCGGCGACGAGCGGCCGAGCGCGATCCTGCTCACGCACATCCACTTCGACCACGCCGGCGCCACCGGCGCGCTCGTGCGCCGCTGGCCCGGGCTGCCCGTCCACGTGCACGAGCGTGGCGCGCGCCACCTCGCCGATCCCGAGCGGCTCGTGGCCAGCGCGACGCGGCTCTACGGCGAGGAGAACATGAAGCGGCTGTGGGGCGAGGTCAGCCCGGTGCCCGAGGAGAACCTGCGAGTGCTCACCGGCGGCGAGCGCGGGGTGGAGGGCGCGTTCCGCGTCGAGTACACGCCCGGTCACGCCTCCCACCACGTCTCCTTCCTGCACGAGGACTCCGGCTGGGCGTTCGTCGGCGACGTCGCCGGCGTCCGGATCCCGCCGTCGGAGCTGGTCGTGGCCCCGACGCCCCCGCCGGACATCGACGTCGCCGCGTGGGAGCGCTCGCTGGATCTCGTCGCGGGCTGGTCGCCCGAGCGGCTCGCGCTGACCCACTGGGGCGAGGTGGAGGACCCCGCCGAGCAGCTCGAAGCCTGCCGCCGCGCGCTGCGCGAGGAGGCCGAGCTGGCCGGCGAGCAGGACCTCGACGGCTTCATGGCCACCCTCCACGAGCGCATCGCCGCAGACGCCCCCGAGCTGATCGAGACCTACGAGCAGGCCGCCCCGCTGGACCACCTCTTCCTCGGGCTGGACCGCTGGCACTCCAAGCAGGCGGCGTAGCTACTCTCGATCGGTGGCCGCCGGCGAGACGATCGAGCTCCCCCGCACCGCGGGCCCCGACGACGCCCTGGGCGGAAACTGGCGCGTGATCGTCCTCAACGACGATCACAACACGTTCGACCACGTCGCCCGCACGCTCGCCCGCACGATCCCGGGCGTGACGATCGACCAGGGCTACGCGATCGCCGACCGCATCCACAACAGCGGCCGCGCGATCGTCTGGACCGGCATGAAGGAGCCGGCCGAGCTCTACTGGGAGACGCTGCGCGACGCGGGGCTGACGATGGCCCCACTTGAGCAGGGCTGACCAAAGGTCAGAAATGCGGCCAGTGGCCCTCAAGGGCGCCCGCGCGACGCCGATGTTCGAAGCATGCGCCGCCTGCTCCCCGCTGCCCTGCTCACGACCCTGCTCGCGCTCGCGCTCCCCGCCGCGGCGTCCGCCCAGGGCAAGTTCAAGGCCCCGTGCGTCGAGGGAGCCGGCTCCCCGACCTGCATCTTCTGGGATGCGAAGGCGACCTTCATCGCCGACGGCGACACGATCAAGGTCAAGCTCGACGACGACCCGTCCCGCGCGGTCCAGCTCGTCCGCTTCACCGGCATCAACGCGATGGAGCTGCACCGTTACTCGAAGTACGCGTCGCGCCGCCGCGGCGAGTGCCACGGCCTCGCGGCGACCGCGCTGGTCGAGCACTACGTCCGCCAGTCGCACTGGCGCGTGCGCCTCGCCGCCCAGAAGGCCTCCAGCCAGTCGGGCGGCCGCCACCGCCTCCGCCGCTCCGTCTGGGTCAAGGTCGGCGGCCAGTGGCGCGACCTCGCCAGGCTCGAGATGGAGCAGGGCCTCGCCCTGTGGCTCCCCAACGAGATCGAGTGGGCGCACAACCGCGAGTACCACACGCTCGCCGAGCAGGCCGCGCTGGCCAAGCGCGGCCTCTACGACCCGACCTCGTGCGGCGCGGGTCCCGACGACGACCTGCCGGTCTCGGTCTCGGTCAACTGGGACTCCGACGGCCCGGACTCGAAGAACCTCGACGGCGAATGGGTCGAGATCCGCAACGGCGGCGCCCGCCCGCTCCCGCTGAACGGCTGGTGGCTGCGCGACTCGTGGCTGAACTACGACAAGAGCCACAAGCCGGGCTACGGCTTCCCCGCGAACGCCGTCGTGCCCGCCTTCGGATCGCTCCGCGTCCACATCGGCTGCGGCACGAACACGGCCGGCGACCTCTACTGGTGCCAGAAGTCCAGCGCCTTCGAGAACGTCACCTCCGACAAGCTGCAGATGGGCGACGGCGCCTACCTGTTCGACCCCCAGGGCGACCTGCGCACCTCGCAGATCTATCCGTGCCTCGTCGCCTGCTCGGACCCGCTGGCCGGCACGGTCAGGATCGACGTGCATCCGAACACGCCCGAGTCGATCACGATGACCAACGTCGGCGGCGGCACGATCGACCTCGGCGAGCACGTGCTCAAGTTCGCGATGCCCGGCACGCGCGACTCGTTCGTCTTCGGCTACCCGTTCGGGCCCGGCACGCTGCTGGCGCCGGGCGAGGCGATGACCGTCCTGCCCGGCGGCTCGCGCCTGCTCAACGTCGGCCTCACGCGCCAGCTCGGCCGCGGTGAGTACGTCCTCCCGGACGGCGGCGGGTCGGTCTCCCTGCGCACGGAGACCGACATCGTCACCGCCTGCCGCTCATGGGGTCGTGGTCACTGCTGAGTCCGCGACGGGCTCGACGGCGCCCTCGGCGATGACGTCGTTCCACGCGTAGAGCACCGGCACCTGGTACCAGCCCGAGTAGTCGGCGCGCCAGTCGACGAACTCCGGCCCGTACCAGTAGCGCTCCCAGTCCGCGTGGTCCTCGAAGGTGACCATCTGCAGGAACTTGTAGCGATCGTCGCGACTGCGATGGACCTGGTAGCGGGTCGCTCCGTAGCGCATGGCGATCGGGGCGATCTCCGCCAGCGCCAGCTCGAACTTGTCGCCCCTCAACAGCGTCGCGTACCAGGGGATGTGCACCGTTCCTGCCATCAGGCTCCAACCTCCGCCCGGATCGCGCCCGGGCCGTCCGACGTCTTCCCAAGTCCCTCGGAATCCGCGCCCACGAGGATCGCGATCTTGCCGAGGTGCTCGTTCTTGTACATGAGCTGGTGTGCCTCTGCCACGCCGTCGAAGCCGAGCGTCCGCCACAGGACCGGCCGGATCTTCCCCTGCTCGATCAGCTCGTTGGCGCGATGGCACTCCCACGCGTTGGCGAAGTGCGACCCGACGATGCGCTTCTGGCGCATCCACAGATAGCGCACGTCGAAGTCGAGCTGGTAGCCGGAGGTCGCTCCGCAGATCACCACGGTGCCGAACGGCTTGACCACGAGCACCGAGGTCGGGAACGTCGCCCGGCCGACGTGCTCGAAGACGATGTCCGGCGCGCCGCCGAGCCTCTCGGTGACCTCGTTGCAGAAGCGCCGCGACTCCTTGAAGCGCGCCTTCTCGGCGACGGCGTCCTCGCCGCCGCGGCGCATCATGCCCGTGAACGCGCTGCGGTCGATGACGTCGCGCGCGCCGAGCTGGCGCACGAGGTCGCCCTTCGCGGCGCTCGAGACGACGCCGACGCTCTCGGCCCCGGTGATCGCGCACAGCTGCGTGGCGAACACGCCGAGACCGCCGGCCGCGCCCCAGATCAGCACGCGGTGTCCCGCCTGCAGCTTGGCCTGGTCGATCAGCATCCGGTAGGCGGTGAAGTAGGTCAGCCCGTAGGAGGCCGCCTCCTCCCAGGTCAGGTTCGCCGGCTTGGGGAGCAGCTGCTGGGCCTGGACCCGGCAGAACTGCGCGAACGAGCCCCAGGTGGTCTCGTAGCCCCAGATCTGCTGCGACGGCGCGGCGAGCGGGTCGAGGCCGTGCACCTCGACGTCCTCGTAGGAGGCCTGGTTGCAGTGGATCACGACCTCGTCGCCGGGCGTCCAGCGGGTCACGCCCTCGCCGACCTTCCAGACGACGCCCGACGCGTCCGAGCCGCCGATGTGGTGGTCCTCGGCGTGGTAGCGGAAGACCGAGACCGGCTGCCCGAGCGCCGCCCACACGTTGTTGAAGTTCACCCCGGCCGCCATCACGCGGACGGTGACCTCGAAGGCGCCCGGCTCGGGTACCTCCATCTCCTCCAGCTGGAAGGCCTCGATCGGCTCGCCCTGGCGCTCCTCGCGGATCACCCAGGCGGCCATGGTCTTCGGGAGCTCGCCCGGCTCGACGTCGAGCTGGGAGATCTGGCTGGTATCGACGGCCACGGGGTGTTGCAACTCCTCTGGTCGGATCGGGGCGCCGATCCTACCTGTCTCGTTTTGCAACCGAGTCAGAAGGTCTGGGTCCGTCGATCATCGTGTCCGACTCGGTGCCGTGGGCCGGCTCTGACGAACGGCCACGGCGGCGACGCGCCGCGAGAATCGGCGGATCCAGACCTAGAAGAGGTCGCGGCGCTTGACCCAGAGGATCGTGCCGGCGATCGCGATCGGGACGACCAGCCCACCGACCCCGAAGATCAGGAAGTCCGTACCGGAGTTGATGTGTCGCACCAGCCAGCCGAAGTTCTGGCCGAAGAAGCCGGTGACGATGGTCGCCACCACGAAGATCGTGCCGATGACGGTCAGCCGCGTGGCGACCGCGTTGAGGCGGTCGGCGTTCGCGTTGAAGTAGGTGCTGGTGAGCGCCACCAGGTCGTCGTTCTGGCGTGACAGCTCGCCGGCGACCTGGGTGAGGTGGTCGACGACGTCGCGGAACCACGCGTGGGTGCCCTGGCTGAGCCCGGCGAGCGACTCGATCGCCTCGGAGGCCTGGCGGAAGACCTCGCGCTGGGCCTGGCCCAGCCGCCACAGCTCGCGGACGTCCTGGCGCAGCCGGTAGATCGTCGGCAGATGCTCGCGGCGGGCGCGCAGCAGGACCTCGTCCTCGAGCGTGTCGACGCTCCGCTCGACGCCCTCGATCACCGGGAACCAGGCGTCGGTGAGCGTGTCGAGGATCCGGTAGACGAGGTAGCCCTCGTCGTGGATCGGCTCCTTCTCGAGGTCCTCGTGGAGCGTCTCGAGCACCGCGCAGGTCGCCCGGCGCACGGTGAGCACGAACGAGCCGGAGACGTAGACGTGGACCTCGAGCGGCCGCGCCGCGCCCTGGGCCGAGAGCCGCGCCGAGTAGAAGACCAGCAGCAGGTGGTTGTCGTAGGTGTCGACCTTCGGGCGCTGCTCCCACTCGCGCGTGTCCTCGAGCGCGACGGGATGCAGGCCGAGCAGCCTCCCGGTCTCCTCGAGCTCCGCGTCGGAGGGGCTCTCGAGGTCGAGCCAGAAGAACCGGTCGAGCTCGCGCTCGTGCGCGATCTTGTCGGTCTCGAGGTTGGTGAGGACGAGCATCCGCCCGATCCTAGGCTGCGCGCCTACGGCTCGAGCAGGGTGTTCTGCGCGGAGGGCCGCCCGGCGCCGACCCGCAGCGACGCGGCCTTCACCGCGCTGTCGCGCACCGACACCACGTAGGAGCCCTTGGGCGGGTCGACCTGCAGCTGGCCGGTGCCCTGCGCCGGGATCACCGTCGTCGAGCGGATCCCCGGCCCCGAGCCGTCGGTCTCGAAGCGCAGCCGCTGCGCGCGATCGGTGAGGTTGGCCATCAGGATCACGAGCGGGCCGGCGCCGATCGAGCCGGGCGTGATCCGGACCTGGCTCGAGTTGATCGAGCCCGAGATCGTCACCGGCGACGGCGGCCGGTCCTTGTTGGCGTAGGTGTGCGTGGACCCGCAGCCGGCCACGGTCGCGGAGGCGGCGGCGAGGAGCAACATGAGCCGGCGGTGGCGCACGGGCGCGACTGTACCCCGTCCGGGGCTCCGAGCACGCCGCTTGCGCGCCTGCACGCGCGCGTGCACGCCGTCCGCACCCGGGCGTACAACCGTTCGCCCGTGTCCGCGCTCCTCGCCCCGACCCGCTCGAGCCTGCTCGACGCCCCGCTCGCCCCGGCCGAGTTCCTCGCCGTGGACACGGAGACCAACGGCCTCGCGCGCGAGCGCTGCGAGCTCACCGAGGTCGGTGCGGTGCTCGTCGGCGGCGGCGACCTGCACGATCGCTGGGGGTCGCTGGTCGGGGTCGCGCAGCCGCTCGGCGCCGGGATCCAGCGCTTCACCGGCATCACCCAGGGGATGCTCGACGACGCGCCGGCGCCGGAGGCGGTGCTGCCCGAGTTCGCGCAGCGCCTGCGCGGCCGCGTCCTCGTCGCCCACAACGCGCGCTTCGACGAGCGCGTCCTGCGCCAGGCCTTCGAGCGCGCCGGGCTGCACTGGCCCAACCCGCCCGTGCTGTGCACGGTCGCGCTCGCCCGGCGCCTGGCGCCGCTGCAGCAGCGGCGCGGGCTGGCGGCGCTCGCCGACGGTCTCGGGATCGAGGTCGGCGCCGTCCATCGCGCGCTGCCGGACGCCGAGACCTGCGCTCGCATCATGTGCGCGCTGTTCGGGCGCCTGTGCGCGCACGCCCAGACGGTCGGCGAGGCGGTCGCGCTGCTCGGCCCGCGGCGCGCGCCGGCGCGAGCACGCCCGGCCAAGCGCCTCGCGGGCAAGCGCCCGGATCTGAAGGGGCTGCCGAAGGACCCGGGGGTCTACATCTTCCGCGACGCCGACGGCCGCCCGCTGTACGTCGGCAAGTCGGTCTGCCTGCGCACCCGCGCCCGGGCGCACTTCACCAAGCCGTCGACCTGGACGGGGGACGCCGAGCACGTCGACTACCAGTCGACCCGCTCCGAGCTGGGCGCGCTCGTGCTCGAGAACCGGCTGATCAAGGCGCTCAAGCCGCCCGGCAACGTGCAGCTCAAGCGCGAGCCGGACGGCTTCGTCTACCTGCGCTGCCGGCTCGACATCGCCTATCCGATCCTCGAGGTCTCCCACGAGCCGGCGCCCGGGAACGCGGTCTGCGTCGGGCCGCTGCGCGGACGCATGGCCGCGCAGGAGCTGGTCGAGCAGCTCAACTCGCTGTTCGGGCTGCGCCACTGCGGCCGCGGGCTCCCGCGGCGCCCGCACCCGTCCGCCTACGGCCAGATGGGCCGCTGCCTGTCGCCCTGCCTCGGCGACCTCGACCCGAACCTCTATCGCGAACGGCTCGACGCGGCGCTCGGGCTGTTCGGCAGCACCGAGGACGGCGGCGCGGCGCTGCTCGCCCACGTCGAGAACCAGATGCGCGACGCGTCGCGCGCCCAGCGCTACGAGCGGGCCGCATGGCTCGCCCGGCGGCTGCGGCGCCTGGATTCGCTGCTGCGCCGCCTCGGCGGCGTCCTGCGCGCCGCGCACGCGGGCTCACGGCTCGTGCTCGCGCCGCACCCGGCGCGCGACGGCGCCTACGACGCGTTCTGGATCGTCGGCGGCCGGGTCGCCGACTGGGGGCCGCTGCCGGAGGACCCGGCGGAGGTCCTCGCCCGCACGATGGTCGCGCTGCGCCGCCGGGCGCCGCGCAGCCAGGGCGGCTGGCTGCCCGCCGACGAGCTCGTCGAGAGCCGCATCGTCGGCGCCTGGCTGGCCGGCCACGAGGCGCCGGCGCTCGAGCTCGAACCGGTACCGGATCCCGGCGCGCTGGCACGGTTCGTCGCGGGGGTCTAGCCTCCGGGCGCGTGATCACCGGACTCGACCACGTCCAGGTCGCCGCCCCGCCGAACGCCGAGGACGATGCGCGGCGCTTCTACGGCGCGGTGCTCGGGTTGGCCGAGGTGCCCAAGCCGGCCGGTGTCGCCGACACGGGGGGCGCGTGGTTCGCCTGCGGGGCGCAGCAGCTGCACATCGGCGTCCAGGACCCGTTCCTCGCGTCGCGCAAGGCGCACCCCGGGCTCGCGGTCGCCGACGTGGCAAGCCTCGAGCGGCTCGCCGAGCGGCTGATGAGCTCGGGCTCGCCCGTCCGCTGGGACGACCGGCTCGAGGGCGTCCGGCGCTTCTACACCGAGGATCCCTGGGGCAACCGGATCGAGCTCTGCGTGCCCGGCTAGAACGGCAGGTCGACGACCTCGGCGGCGACGCCGCCGGCGTCGAGCGTGGCGCCGGGCTCCGCCTCGCGGCGCACGATCGCCAGGGCGATCGGACCGAACGTGGGGGAGACGACCGCGCTGGCGACGGTCCCGACCGCGCGCTCGCCGAACGCGAGCGGCGTCCCGGGCGCGACCGGCTCCGCGAGCCGCAGCCCGCGGAGGTGGCGGTTCGGCCTGCCGCGGTAGTGCAGCCGCGCGACGGTCTCCTGGCCGACGTAGCAGCCCTTGGTGAAGGAGACCGCGCGCTCGTTGAGCCCGGCCTCCTGCGGGATCACGGTCTCGTCGAGCTCGTGCCCCCAGCGCGGGCGCCCGCGCTCGACGCGCACGACCTCGGAGGCGTCCTCACCGGCTTCGACCGCACCCGCCGCGAGCAGCGCCTCGCGGACCGCGGGGAGGTCGCCGGCGGCGGCGAACACGTCGACGCCCGCGTCGGTGACCGCGAGCAGCACGGATCGCCCGCCCAGCTCGGCGCTCGCGTTGGCGTGCTCGGTGTCCGGCAGCGACTCGGTGCCCGCGAGCCGGCGCGCGTCGGGCCCGATCAGCGACAGCAGCCCGGTCTCGAGCGTGCGCTTGTGCAGCTCGACGTCCATCCCGAGCTTGTAGCGGTGGATCATGTTGAACAGGCCCTGCAGAGCCGCGCGCTCGGTGTCGAGCAACAGCTCGTCGCCGGTGTCGAGGATCCGCACGTCGCCCTGCATCTTGCCCTTGTGGCTCAGGAACGCCGCATAGGCGCCCGCGCCGGCGACCAGCGACTCGACGTCGTTGGTGACCTGCCCCTGCAGGAAGGCCTTGGCCTCGGGGCCGGTGAGCGCCAGCTTGCCGCGCTCGGAGCGGTCGACCAGACCGCACGCCTCCGTCAGCGCGCGGTGCTCGTCGGCGAGGGAATCGGTGACGACGGTCATGATCGGAGGATAGGACCCCTACCAGTGGTCCTCGGCGGGGTCGTGCACGCGGGCCAGGCGCCGCTCGACCTCGCGCTGGAGCTCGTCCAGGACGAGGTCCTCCGGGACGCCGGCGGCCAGCGCCGCGCGCACCACCTCGGCCTCCTCGACGCCGTCGAGCGCCTCCAGCTGCGCGAGCAGGCGGTCTAGCATGCCCGCATCATGCCGCTCGCCGACACCTTCCAGGAGATCCTCGACTCGCTGCCGTCGGATTGGACGGACCTCGAGCTCGACCTGCGCGTCGAGGAGGATCGCTACGTCGACGCCGCGTCGCTGGTCGTGACCTGCAACGCGCAGCCCTACTCGCGCCACGACTGGCACTGGCGCCTGATCGTCGCCCACCACTTCGGCCACGCCGCCGCCCCGGAGACCGTCTGGGGCACGCTCAAGCTGCTCGACGACGCCGGGATCGCCGGCGAGATCGCTCTGCGCCAGGTCCGCGAGGGCCGCGCCGAGGTGATCCCCGACTGGGGCCGCCCCGAGTCGTACCGGCGCGAGTTCCGTCGCCTGCGCTCGCTCTGATGGCCGCCCGCGTCGTCGCCGTCTTCGACGACCTGCTGCTGGGCTCGAACATGCTCGGCATGCTGCGCGCGGCCGGCCACGAGGCCGAGCTGGTGGGCGGCACGTCCGTCCGGCCGGACGGCTGCGCGGTGATGATCGTCGACCTGACCGCCGGGTCCTTCGACGGCATCGAGCTGGTCGAACGCCTGCGCGAGGAGGGCGAGCTGGGCGAGACCCGGACGCTCGGCGTCTACTCGCACGTCGACGCCGAGACCCGCGACCGCGCGATCGCGGCCGCGTTCGACCTGGTCGTCCCGCGCTCGCGGATGGCGCGCGAGGGCCCGGCGCTCGTGGAGCGCCTGCTCGGCGGCACGGCGCCGGACTAGCGCACGAGCTCAGACCTCGACGTCGTTGAGCGCGAGCCACTCGGCGACCGGCTCGGGCGGGTGCCCGTCGTACTCGGCGCGCACGGCGAGGCGGACGATCTCGTCGGTGTCCTTGTCGCTCACCTCGTCGCGCCGGAACGCCAGGTAGGTGGCCACGGCGCGGGCGACCTGGACGGGGCCGGACTCCTCCTGCGGATCGATCGCGCCGGCGCCCTCGGCGAGGCGCTGCTCGACGTCCTCGACGGAGGAGACGGGCTCGTCCGCGTCCTCGAAGCGCACGAGCAGGTCGACGACGTCGGGGTCGGCGCCCTCGGGATCGACGACCTCGGCGGCGCGGTGGACGACCTGCGCCAGCGTGACGGGTTCTGGCTCGGTGGGCATGGAGCATGCCTACCCCATCCGCCCGGGCGTGAACGACCGGCGCGCGGGTATGGTGCCGACCGCATGAGCCGCGACCTGCTCCTCGGCCCTCTCGTCCGCTACGCGGGTCGCGACGAGGCCACCGTCTGGGTGGAGACCGACGGGCCGGGCGAGGTCGAGGTCCGCGCGGAGGGCCTCGAGCCGGCGCGCGCGTCGACCTGGACGGTCGCCGGGCACCACTACGCGATCGTGCGCGTGCGCGGCCTCGCGCCCGACACGGCGACGCCGTACGAGGTCCATCTGGACGGCGCGCAGGTGTGGCCGCGGGCCGACTCGCCGTTCCCGCCCAGCGTGCTGCGCACGCACGACCCGGAGCGGCCGGCGCGGATCGTGTGGGGCTCCTGCCGCGTCTGCGTCCCCCACGAGCAGCCGTATTCGTTCACCAAGGACGAGGACGACCGCGGCCGCGAGGTCGACGCCCTGCGCACCTACGCGCTGCGCATGCGCCATCAGCCCGTCGAGGACTGGCCGCACCTGATCCTGCTCCTCGGCGACCAGGTCTACGCCGACGAGGTGTCGCCCGCGACCTGCGACAAGATCAAGCGGCGCCGCGACGTCTCGCAGCCGCCCGGCGAGGAGATCGCCGACTTCGAGGAGTACACGATGCTCTACCAGGAGTCCTGGGGCGAGCCCGTGATGCGCTGGCTGCTCTCGACGGTCCCGTCGGCGATGATCTTCGACGACCACGATGTCCACGACGACTGGAACACGTCGCTGAGCTGGGTCGAGGAGATCCGCGACGAGCCGTGGTGGAACGACCGGATCACCGGCGCGTTCATGTCCTACTGCGTCTACCAGCACTGGGGCAACCTGCCGCCGGACGAGCTCGAGGAGGACCCGTTCTACACGGCGGTCTCCGAGGAGGAGGACGGGACGGAGGTGCTGCGCGAGTTCGCCCGCCGCGCCGACCGCGAGATCGACGGCGTGCGCTGGAGCTACTGCCGCGACGTCGGCTCCGCCCGCGTGGTGATGATCGACTCGCGCGCGGGGCGCGTGCTCACACCCGGGCACCGCTCGATGATCGACGCCGACGAGTGGCGCTGGATCACCGAGCACGCACGCGGCGGCGTGACCCACCTGATCCTCGGCACCTCGCTCCCGCTGCTGCTCGGCCCTGGGCTGCACCACATCGAGGCCTGGAACGAGGCGGTCTGCGACGGCGCCTGGGGCTCCGCCGCCGCGAAGCTGGGCGAGAAGATCCGCCGCGGCGTCGACCTCGAGCACTGGCCGGCCTTCCACCGCTCCTTCGAGGCGTTCTGCGGCCTGCTCGCCGACGTCGCGACCGGGCGCCGGGGCGCGCCGCCGGAGACCATCACGATCGTCTCGGGCGACGTGCACCACGCCTACCTGGCCGAGGTCGGCTTCAAGGCGGGCACGGACGCGCGCTCGCGCGTCTGGCAGGCGGTCTGCTCGCCGTTCCGCAACCCGCTCGACAGCCGCGAGCGCCGCGGCATCCTCACCACCTGGACGACCACGGCGGGCCGGGTCGGCCGTGCCCTGGCCCGCGCCGCCGGGGTCGACGACCCGCCGATCGACTGGCGGCTCGTCCATCCCGAGCCCTGGTTCGACAACCAGGTCGCCCGGATCGACGTCGACGGGCGCCACGCCGCCTTCACGCTCGACAAGGCGGTGCCCGACGAGTCCGATCCCCGCCTCGAGCGGGTCTTCGAGCGCGCGCTTTAGACGCGACTTCTCGAAGGCTTAAGACACACGACACCTCACGGGTGCATCATGGGGTGAGCGAACCGTCCGGAGAGGCGACGCACCGCGTGAACAGAACCGACGCCGAGCTGCTCGAGGCGGCCAGAAACGATCCAGAGGCGTTCCGCGAGCTCTATGAGCGCTACGCGGCATGGATGCGTGCCTGGTTCCTCCGGCACACGAGCTCGGACAACGCGGCGCTCGACCTGACCGCCGAGACGTTCGCGCAGGCCTGGAACGCCTCGCGGCGCTTCCGGGACGAGGCCGGCGGGTCCGCGGCGCCATGGCTGTTCGGCATCGCGCGCAACCTGTTGCGCCAGTACCACAAGCACAACCGGATCGAGACGGCCGCGCGCCAGCGCCTCGGGATTCCGATCGCCTTCGCCGAGTGCGAGGACTACGAGCGGGTCGACGAGCGCGACGAGGCGACCGTGCTCGGGCCACGGCTGCGCAGCGGAGTCCGCTCGCTGCCGTCGGAACAGCGGCGCGCGCTCCAGTTGCGCGTCGTACACGGGCTGCCCTACGAGGAGGTCGCCGGCCGCCTCGGGTGCAGCCAGAACGCCGCCCGGCTGCGCGTGTCACGCGCGTTGCGGGCGCTCACGGCGCACATGGGGGCCGCCGAGGCATGAGCTCAAGCGAAAGAGGAGGCCCATGGCCGTCCACACGATGCAACCCTCACCCCCGCCCACTCGCGAACGCCGGCTCTCCGAGCGGAGCCGCTCGGCGCGACTGATCCGCGACGCGGTCTGCCTGCTCAGCTCGAAGTGGTCCGTCGACCTGCTGCTCGCTCTCGGCGACGGCACGCGGCGCTACCACGAACTGCTCGAGGACCTCGAGCCGATCTCGGAGAAGGTGCTGACCCAGACGCTGCGCGCGATGGAGCGCGACGGGCTGGTGGCCCGCCGCGTCCACGCCGAGGTGCCACCGCGCGTCGAGTACGCGCTGACGCCGCTCGGGGCGACGCTCGCGCCGCCGCTGAAGGCGCTCGGCTCGTGGTCGGTCGCGCACGGCAAGCGCGTCGACGAGGCGCGCGAGCGCTTCGACGAGCGTGCGGCCAGGAACAAGCGCGCCGCGTAGCCGCTAGGTGAACAGGTCCTCGTCGCGCGCACGGACGAGCGCGGCGGCACCTGGACCGTCACCGGCCGTCACCAGCCGGCCGAGGCCGCGCACGCGCACGGCCGGCTCGCGCGAGTCCTTGCCCCGGACGAGATCGGCGGCGGCCGCCGCTTCGTCGGCGATGGCGATCGCGGTCGCGCGCAGCTCGCGTCCGTCGGCGTCGGGTCTCCCGCGGTAGTCCGCGATCGGGTCGAGGCCGGCGCAGCCGACCGCGACCTCGCACTGCGCGTGGCGCCACGCGCGCCCGAAGGAGTCGCTGATCACGATCGCGGGCGCGACGCCGAGCCGTTCGCGCAGCGCGGCCCGCAGCGCACGCGCCGACGCATCGGGGTCGAGCGGCAGCAGCACGAGCCGGTCCGCGCCGCCGGCGTTGGAGGCGTCGACGCCCGCGTTCGCGCAGACGAAGCCGTGCCGCGTGCGGCAGATGAACCGGCCACGGTCGGCGCGCACGAGCTCGACCGACTCGTCGAGCACGACCTGCACCTGGCGGGGATCCTTGTCGTGCTCGGCGGCCAGCGCGAGCGCACGCTCGCCCGGCCGCACGTCCGCGAGTTCGATCACGCGGCCCTCCGCCTTGGAGACGACCTTATGGGCGATGGCGAGCACGTCGCCGTCGGCGAGGCCGCCCTCGAGTCGCTGCGCGGCGGCCGCGAGCAGCGCTCCGAGGTCGTCACCCGGGCGGACCTCGGGCAGCCCCGGCAGGGCCGAGAGCTCGATCACGCCGTCGCGGACAGGCCGGCGGGGCGCAGGCGCTCGAGCACGGCGCGCGTGCGGGGCGCCCGGCCGGGCAGGCGCGCGAGCGCCACGCGCAGCGCCTCGAGGTCGTCGGGCGTGTCGACGTCGAGCCCGAGGGAGTCCAGCTCGGCGACGGTCACGTGCACGCCGGCCGCGCGCGCCGTCGCGGCATGGCGGGCGAACGAGCCGGCGCCGAAGGAGGGCTCGATCGCCCCGGGCGGGCTGAGCAGCAGCGCGTTGGTCCCGGAGCCGTGGCGGTCGGGCACGATCACCACGCCGGGGTCCGTGGCCGGGCGTGCCAGCAGCCCGGCGAGCTCCTCGGGAGCCAGCGCGGGGCAGTCGCCGGGGACGAGCAGCACGCGGTCGACCCCCGGCCCCAGGGCGGCGATGCCGCGCGCGGCCGCCGCGGACTGGCCGTGCTCGGAGGGATCGTGGACGACCGTCGCGCGGGCGCGCTCGGCCGCCTCGGCGGCCGCCGGCTCGGCGGTCACGACGATCACGGCGTCGATGGCGCCGACCGCCCCGAGCGCGGCGAGCACGTCGGCGACCATCGCCGCGGCCAGCTCCCGCCGCTCGCCGTCTCCGAGCGCGCCGCCGAGGCGCTGCTTGGCGCGGCCGAAGCGCTTGACGGGAAGGACGGCGGCGACGCGCATGCGGTCCCTCAGTCTCGCAGCGCTTCGGCGAACGCCACTGTCCGCTCGGCGACGTCGCGCCGCTGCTCGGGCGTGTCGAGCACGACGTCGGTCTCGAGCGTCGGGACGTGGCTCGCGCGCTGGTCGGCGACGAGGCCGTCGAGCAACCCCGAGTAGACGGCAGCGATCCCGTCCGAGTCGAGCGGATGACCGGCCCAGCGCATGCACTCGGCCGTGGGGCCCTTGCGGACCTCCCCGCGCACGAGCGGCGAGACGGCGACGACCGGCGCGGGCGTGCCGAGCACGGCGTCGCGCAGGCCGGGGATCGCCAGCATCGGCGCGATCGAGAGGATCGGGTTCGACGGTCCGACGATCACGGCGCGGGCGCGCGCGATCGCGTCGAGCACCCCGGGCGCGGGCCGCGCGTCGACGGCGCCGCGGAACTCGACGTCCTCGATCGGCCCCGCACCGCGCTCGCGGATCATGAAGCTCTGGAAGTCGTGCCACGCGCCGCCGGTCTTCACGTGCGTGCGGATCGGCTCGTCGCTGGCGGGCAGGACGGTCGCCGCGAGGCCGAAGGCGCCGCGTGCCTCGGCGATCGCCTCCGAGAGCCGTGCGCCCTCGGCGAGCCGGCGCGCCCGGCGCAGGCACAGCGCGAGGTCACGGTCGCCGAGGTTGAACCAGATGTCGTCGCCGAGCTCGCGCAGCCCGTCCATCACGTGGAAGGTGTCGCCGCGCAGGCCCCAGCCGCGCTCGTCGATGCGGTCGGCCAGCGCGAAGGTGACGAGGTCCGGGTCGGGCGAGACGTGGCCGCCGTGGATCTCGAGGTCGTCGCCGGTGTTGGCGACCACCACGAGATCGGCGCCGGCGACGTCCTGCAGGCCGCGGGCGAGCTTCGCGCCGCCGGTCCCGCCGGCGAGGAGGACTACCGGCCCGGCCACAGCTGGTCGGGCAGGCCCGTGATGCGCACGCCCGCGTGCGCCTTGTAGCGGGAGTTGACGCCGATCAGCAGCGCCGTCAGCGACTCCGTGATGCGCGACTGCTCGAGCCGCCCGGCGTCGACGCAGCGCAGCCCCGGCACGCACTCGATCAGCGCGGCCGCGCGCGCCTTGTCGGCCTTGCGGTCCCCGCAGACGAGGACGTCCTCGTCGAGCGCGTGGTCGAGGTCGGCGAGCGGGGTCGCCGAGACCGTGTGCAGCGCGGAGACGACGCGGACGCCGTCCGGCGCCATCTCGGCCGCCTGCTGGGCGGCCGAGCCCTGCCAGACGCCGAGCATGCGCGTCGCCCGCCCGGAGACCGCGGCGGCGAGCGGGACGGTCGTGTCGATGAGCAGCTGGCCCTCGCGCAGGTGCGCCTTGAGGTTGGTCAGCGTCTCGGACTGCGAGCGGAACGGGACGCACAGCAGCACGACCTCGTTGGCCTCGGCGGCGGGGCCGTTGGCCGCGGCGTCGACGGCCGCGTCCGGGAGCGCCGCGCGGATCCGGGCCGCGGCCTGCTCGGCCCGGTCGGCGTCACGCGAGCCGATCGTCACGGGCACGCCCGCGTGCGCGAGGCGCAGCGCCATCCCCTGGCCGAGCGCCCCGGATCCGCCGATGATCGTGAGGCCGTCAGCCATGCGAGCGGCGCAGCCTACTAAGGGACCCCGCCCGCCTGACCCCCGTTAGCTAAACGGGGTCAGACCCCCTTTAGGTAAACGGGGTCAGACCCCCTTTAGGTCCGGCTAGCATCGCCGGGGTGCAGATCCTCATCCGCGAGGTCGGCCCGCGCGACGGGTTCCAGAACGAGCCCGAGGTCGTGCCGACCGACGCCAAGGTGCGGCTGATCGACGCGCTCGCGCGCACCGGGCTGCGGCGGCTGGAGGTGACGAGCTTCGTCCGTCCCGACGTGATCCCGCAGCTCGCCGACGGCCCTGAGGTGCTCGCCCGCATCGACGTCCCCGACGGCGTCTCGCTCTCTGTGCTGATCCCGAACGAGCGCGGCCTCGACAACGCGCTCGCGCAGCGCGACCGCTTCCACGAGGTGAACGTCTTCATGTCCGCCTCGGAGTCGCACAACCGACACAACGTCAACCGCTCCGTCGAGGAGTCGCTGACCGGGCTCGAGCGCGTGCTGGCCCGCGCCTCCGAGGAGGACCTCCGCGCCGAGGCGGTCATCTCGGTCGCCTTCGGCTGCCCCTACGAGGGCCACGTCCCGCCCGAGCGCGTCTTCGCCATCGCGCGCCGGCTGCGTGACGCCGGCGCGCGCGAGATCGGCTTCGGCGACACGACCGGCATGGCCAATCCGGCGCAGGTGCGGGAGTTCTTCCCGGCCGCCGGTGCGGCGCTCGGCGACGACGTGCAGCTCACCGCGCACTTCCACAACACGCGCGGGCAGGGCCTGGCCAACGTGCTCGCCGCTCTCGACGCGGGCGTCACCTCGTTCGAGTCGAGCTTCGGGGAGCTCGGCGGCTGCCCGGTCCCGGCCGGTGCGACCGGCAACATCGCCACGGAGGACCTGGTCTCGATGCTGCACGAGATGGGCCACGAGACCGGCGTCGACCTCGACGCGCTGCTCGCCGCCGCGCGCGAGGCGCAGTCGGTGCTCGGCCGCCCGCTCGGCTCGTACCTGCTCACGGCGGGCCCGGTCGTCTGGAACGACGGCGCGTGAGCGCCGAGCTCGCGCCGCTCACGACCCTGCGCCTCGGCGGTCCCGCGCGGCGGCTCGTCGCGGTCGACACCGAGGAGGAGCTCGTCGCGGCCGTGCGCGCCGCGGACACCGCCGACGAGCCGCTGCTCGTGCTCAGCGGCGGCTCGAACGTGGTGATCGCGGACGCCGGGTTCGCCGGCACCGTCGTGCACGTCCGCACGCGCGGGGTCCGGCGCGAGGACGGCGCTTTGCGCGTCCAGGCCGGCGAGCCGTGGGACGCGCTCGTCGCGCGCACCGTCGACGCCGGGCTGCAGGGCTTCGAGTGCCTGTCGGGCATCCCCGGCTCGACCGGGGCGACGCCGGTGCAGAACGTCGGCGCCTACGGCCAGGAGGTCGCCGAGACCGTCACCTCCGTGCGCGTCCTCGACCGCGCGACCGGCTCGGTCGAGACCCTCCCCGCGGCCGCCTGCGGATTCGCGTACCGGCGCAGCATCTTCAAGCACGATCCGCGCCGGATCGTCCTGGAGGTCGCCTTCGCCCTGCGCGAGCGCGACGAGTCCGGGTCGCTGCGCTACGCCGAGCTCGCCAGGACGCTCGGCCTTCCAGTAGGCGCGGCCGCGCCGCTGCGCGACGTGCGCGAGGCCGTGCTCGCCCTTCGCCGCGGCAAGGGGATGGTGATCGATCCCGACGACCCCGACTCGGTCAGCGCCGGCTCCTTCTTCACCAATCCCATCCTCACGCACGCCGATTTCGAGGCGCTCGCCGCCCGTGCCGCCGCGCCGCCGCCCGCGTTCCCCGAGCCCGACGGGCGCGTCAAGACCTCGGCCGCCTGGCTGATCGAGCGTGCCGGATTCGGACGGGGCTTCGGCGTCGGACCCGTCGGCATCTCCAGCAAGCATACGCTCGCGCTGGTCAACCGCGGCGGGGCGCGCACGGCCGACCTCGTAGCGCTTGCGCGCCAGATCGCGGGCGGCGTCGAGCGCCGCTTCGGCGTGGAACTGGTGCCGGAGCCGGTGTTCGTCGGCCACGAGTGGTGATTCACCGGTCAATGGTCCTTGCGATGACCTGACCTCGGTGGAAGCATGCTCCGTGCGCGCCCGCCGGTCGGGGCCACGGAGACTCCGACCCGAGCACGCCGACGAAGGAGCGAGCGTCGGCATGTGCCTGGCGATTCCAGGTCGTGTGATCGAAGTCGTCGATCCGGCGAATCGGATCGCCTCGGTCGATGTCGCCGGAGTCCGGCGCAAGGTCAACATCGGTCTGCTCGACGGCGACGGCCCCGGCGTCGGCCCCGGCGACTGGGTCCTGATCCACGTCGGCTTCGCGATGTCGCGCGTCGACGAGGAGGAGGCGCTCGAGACGCGCCGCATGCTCGAGGCGCTCGGCGCCTCCTACGAGCAGGAGCTCGAGGACCTCAAGGGGAGCGTGATCGAGTGAGCTCCGAGCACTGCCACCCGATCGACGGCTGCATCACCTGCGGCGACGAGGCCGTCGCGCTGGCGGTGCTCGCGGTCGACGACGAACGCGGGCTCGCGCTCTGCTCGGACGCCGGGGGCCGCCACACCACCGTCGAGATCGCGCTCGTCGCGCCCGTGCGCTGCGGCGAGGCGCTGCTCGTGCACGCCGGCACCGCGATCGCCCACGCGCCGGAGGAGGCGGTGGCGTGAAGTACGTCGACGAGTTCCGCGACCCGCAGCTCGGCCGCGCCCTCGCGGCCGAGGTCCTCGGCCTCGTCGAGCCCGACCGTCACTACAAGCTGATGGAGGTCTGCGGCGGGCACACGCACTCGATCTACAAGTTCGGGATCGACGACCTGCTGCCCGACAACGTCGAGCTCGTGCACGGCCCGGGCTGCCCGGTGTGCGTGATCCCGATGGGCCGCGTCGACGACGGCATCGCGATCGCGCATCAGCCCGGCGTGATCTTCACCTGCTTCGGCGACATGCTGCGCATCCCCGGCTCGGAGGGCTCGCTGCTCGAGGCCAAGGCCGCCGGCGCCGACGTGCGGATGGTCTACTCGCCGCTCGACGCGCTGCGGATCGCCAAGCAGAACCCCGACCGCGACGTCGTCTTCTTCGCGATCGGCTTCGAGACGACCGCCCCGTCGACCGCGCTGACGCTGCTGCGCGCCCGCGCCGAGGGCGTGCGGAACTTCTTCTGCATGTGCAACCACGTGACGATCGTGCCGCCGCTGCGGGCGCTGCTCGACTCGCCCGACCTGCGCCTCGACGGCTTCATCGGCCCCGGCCACGTCTCGACCGTGGTCGGCGCCCGCCCGTTCGAGTTCATCCCCGCCGGCTACGGCAAGCCGATCGTCGTCGCGGGCTTCGAGCCGCTGGACGTGCTGCAGGCGGTGCAGATGATCCTGCGCCAGCTCGCCGAGGGCCGCTGCGAGGTCGAGAACCAGTACACGCGCGTCGTCCCGTACGAGGGCAACACGCGCGCGCTGCAGGTGATGGCCGAGGTGTTCGCGCTGCGCCCGCACTTCGAGTGGCGCGGGCTCGGCTTCATCTCCCAGAGCGCGCTGCGCCTCTCGGACGCGTTCGCCGACTTCGATGCCGAGCTGCGCTACAGCGTGCCCGGCGTGCGCGTCGCCGACCCCAAGGCGTGCCAGTGCGGCGAGGTGCTCAAGGGCGTGATCAAGCCGTTCGAGTGCAAGGTGTTCGGCACCGCGTGCACGCCCGAGCGCCCGATCGGCACCTGCATGGTCTCGCCGGAGGGGGCCTGCGCCGCGTACTACAACTACGGGCGCTTCGCCCGGGAGCGCACGCTGGTATGAGCGTCTCCGAGCGCGAGGCCCGGATCCTCGGGATCATCGAGACCGCGCGCGCCAAGCGCGGGAAGTTCCGCGACGCGCAGGTGACGATGTCCCACGGCGC
>DATBDM010000141.1:0-20408 GCA_036269915.1 Solirubrobacteraceae bacterium
CGTCCAGGAGGCGACGAGCTGGGTCACGGTCTTCCACCTCGTCAGCGTGGGCGTCGGCGTCACCATCGCCCCGGCGAGCGCGGCGGACATCCGCCCGGCCAGCGTCGTCCCCGTCCCGCTCACGAGCACCGCCCGGTCCGAAGTCCAGCTCGTCACTCGCGCGGGCGACGACCGCGCGGTCGTGCGCAACTTCACGGGGAGCTGATCGCGCCGTCGCTGAACGCCTCCAACCGCCGCGTGTCGCGGCGCAGCGAGAGCGACCCGGGACGAGGGGTCACAGGTCGAGCACCACGTCGTCGCCCGGCTGTCCGCAGCAGATCAGGGCGCTCCCCTCGGCCGGAGGCTCGACGGGGTCGGGGCTGTAGTCGACCCGGCCGGCGATGAGGGTGGTCTCGCAGGTGTGGCAGACGCCGGTCCGGCACGACCAGCGAACGGGGACGTCGCAGGCCTCGGCGAGCTCGAGCAGGCTGGCGCAGTCGCTGCGCCACGGGATCACGAGGTTGCTGCGCGCGAACGCGATCTTCGGGCCGTCGCCCGGCTCCCCGGCGGGCGGGTGCGGCGTCCGCGCCGGCGTCGCCGCGATGCCCGGCGTCAGGCCCGGCGCGGGCCCGAACGGCTCGGTGTGTATGCGTGCGGCCTCGATGCCCATCGCGGCGAGACCGGCGCTGATCTCATCCATGAACGGCGTCGGCCCGCAGAGGTATGCCGCGGCATCCCGGGGCGGCTCGAGCGCAGCGAGGACGGACGCGGTGAGACGGCCGGGGCTGTCGAAGTCGCGGCCTTCGCGGTCGTCCGGGCCCGGGCGGCTGAAGTAGACGCGGCTGCGGCCGTTCGGGAGTGAGGCGACGAGGGCCCTGGCCTCGGCGGCGAAGGCGTGGTCGCGGGCGCTGCGCGCGCCGTGCAGCCACCAGATCGCCCGATCCGAATGCTTCTCCGCCAGGGCCTGGAGCATGGCGAGCACCGGGGTGGCGCCGATCCCCGCGCTGATCAGCAGGACGGGAGCACGGCTCGCGTCGAGGATGAAGGTGCCGCGTGGCGCCGCGACCTCGAGCTGGTCGCCGACGGCCAGCCGCGTGTGCAGATAGCCGCTGGCGGCGCCGTCGCGCTCGCGCTTGACGGCGATCCGGTAGGAGCCGGCGTCCGGCGGTCCCGAGAGGGAGTAGTTGCGCAGCAGCGATCGCTCGCGCTCGTCCGGCCGGATTCGCAGCGTGAGGTATTGCCCCGGCCGGGGGGCGGGGAGCGGTGCGCCCTCGGGGTCCTCGAAGCGGATGGAGATCACCGACTCGCTCTCGCGCGTGATCGCGGCGACGGTCAACCGGCGGAAGCCGGGCCACGCGGGAGGTGGGCTCGCGACCGTGAGTCCGGCGTTGCCGCTGCCGGCGTCTGCCTCGAGGAGCGTCTGGAACGAGGCCTGCCAGCCGGGGCTGAGCGCGGGGATCCTGAGCGCCTGACGCAGTCGCTGGCGCGAGTGCCCTGGGAGGTAGAGCAGCGCGTCGGCGTCGGCGACGGTCATCTCCTCGGGACCGGCGGCCAGCTTGACGATCTCGTCGCCCGCTTGGACGTCGCCCTCTTCGAGCACGCGGAAGTAGAAGCCCGGCCGGTGGTGTGAGACGAGCAGGGCGGGGATGCGCGGGTCGTTCATGCGCAGCCCGACGCGGTAGCACGTGACCCGGGGCTGCGTGACCTCGAAGACGGCGGTGCCGATCCGGTAGCGGTCGCCGATGCAGACCTCTGCATCGGCGAGCCCCTCGACGGTTAAGTTCTCGCCGAACTGCCCGTACACGAAGTCGTTTCGCCCGAGCTCGTGCTCCCAGTAGTGGTAGGAGTCGATCTGGTAGACGAACACGGCGCGTTGCTCGCCCCCGTGCCCGGCGATGTCGCCTTGCCCGTCGCCGTCGAGGTTGAGCCTGCGGGCGCGGCAAGGGCCGCTCACCGGCTCCTTGAAGACGCCGGTGAACACGGTCTTCCCCTGCCAGGCGACGTCCTTCGGCATCCCGACGTTGACCGAGAGTAGGACTGGTGTTGCTTGCGGCGAGCCCATGCCCGAGCGAGGAGTATCTCGCACGGCCGGGTAAGGTCACGCCCGTGCGCTACGTCGCGCTGCTTCGAGGCATCAACGTCGGCGGCAAGGCGCTCGTCAGGATGGCCGAGCTCAAGACGTGCTTCGAGCAGCTCGGGTTCGACCGGGTCTCGACCTACATCGCGAGCGGCAACGTCCTCTTCGAGACCGAGGACGGCGCCGCCGGACTCGCCGCGACGATCGAGGCGGCCATCGAGCAGCGGTTCGAGCTGCCGGTGAAGGTCGTCGTGCTCGACCAGATGGCGTACGCACGGATCATCGACGCGATCCCGAAGTCCTGGATCGGCAACGCCGAGGTGAGCGCGAACGCCGCGTTCGTCCGCCCCGGCACGGACGCGAGCGAGGTCGTGCGCGAGCTGAATCCGAACGCCGCGATCGAGGAGGTGATCGCCCTCGACGGCGCGATCCTGTGGGCCACGCGCCGGGACTCGATCAACCGGAGCGTCGTTCGCAAGCTCATCGGCGGGGCGGCCTACAAGGAGCTGACGATCCGCAACCTCAACACCACGCTCAAGCTGAGCGAGCTGCTCGCGGCGCAGGGCGCCGCGACGCCGTCCTAACTTGGAGCTAGGCGGGCTTCTCTTCGGTCACGGGCGCGCCGTTGACCGGCTGCTCGGTCGCTGCCGCGAGCTTCCTCGCGTCCTTGCGGGCCTGCTTCTCGATGCGCTTGTCGCGCACCTTCTGCTCACGGTTGAGCTTCGCGAACGTCGTCTTCTTCTTGCCGTTCGATGCCATTGCTTCACGTCCCCTCTTCGTGGCCGATGAGGAGCGCCGGCGGCGCCCCTCGCAGTGTGCGTGCGACGGCGGGACCCGAGATGGCGTCCCGCCGTGGCCTCCTCGGTCCTACAGGGTCTGGACGTTCGCGGCGTTCGGGCCCTTCGGGCCCTGCTCAGCGTCGTAGCTCACCTTCGCGCCCTCGGCCAGCGACTTGAAGCCGCTGCCCTGGATCGCGCTGTGGTGGACGAAGAGGTCCTTGCTCTGGTCGTCCGGGGTGATGAACCCGAAGCCCTTGTCGTCGTTGAACCACTTCACGGTTCCGGTTGCCATTGGTGCTGCCCTCCGGGGTATGTGCGGGCGAGATGCGGAGGTGCTAGGCAACAACTGCAAAAACGCTGGCACTGCTTCGGCCGAGCGGTGCTCGACCCGTCCTACGACTGTAGCGGTCTCGTCGACGGCGACAGGGCCCGGCGCCTGTGCGATGCTCCGTCGGTCGAAAGGCGTCAGGGGAGATCTGCCCATGGAGACGGTCGAGGTCGACGGGCTCCAGATCGCCTATGAGCGCGCGGGCAGCGGCCCGGCGCTCGTGCTGCTGCACGGCTACGTCGGAGACGGCCCGTCGACCTGGCGGCGCCAGCTCGACGGGCTCTCCGACGAGTTCACCGTCGTCGCGTGGGACGCCCCCGGGATGGGCCGCTCGACGGATCCGCCCGAGCGGTTCGGCCTGGACGGCTACGCCCACAGCCTCGGCGGATTCGTGGAACAGCTCGGCCTCGAGCGTCCGTGCGTGATCGGACTGTCGTTCGGCGGCGTCCTCGCGCTGGCGCTCCAGCGGCGACACCCGGGCATCGCGGGCCGACTCGTCCTGGCGTCCGCGTACGCCGGCTGGGGCGGCTCACTGCCGCCCGACGTCGCCGAGCTGCGGCTTCGGCAGGCACTCGCCCTGGCCGATGGCTCGCCCGATGCGCTGGTGGCCGCGCTGCTGCCGTCGATGTTCTCCAGCGCGGCGCCGGCCCAGACCGTCGAGGACTTCGGCGCCGGCATGCGGGGGTTTCACCCGCGGGGACTCCGGGCTCTGGCGCGGGCGTGCGCGGAGGACGTCCGCGACGCGCTCCCGCGCATCGACGTCCCCACCCTGCTGCTGTACGGCGACCGGGACGTGCGAGCGCCCCGCGCGGTCGCCGAGTCGCTGCAGGCATCGATCCCCGGGTCCAGGCTCGTCGTGCTGCCCGGCGCGGGTCATGTCTGCAACGCCGAGGCTCCCGACGAGTTCAACGCCGCGGTGCGCGAGTTCGTCCGCGAGAGCGGCTGACTCCGGCCGACTACATCGAGCTGGGCGCCTCGATCCCGAGCAGATCGAGCCCGCGGGCGAGGACGCCCCGGGTGGCGTCGATCACCGCGAGCCGGAACGGCTCCTCGGGGACGCCGAGCACGCGGCAGTCGCGGTAGAAGGCCGCGAAGTCCTGCGCCAGCTCGAGCAGGTAGGCGGCGATCCGGTGCGGCGCGCGCCGGTCGGCCGCCTCGGCGACCTCGGCCGGGAAGGCCAGCAGCCGCTTGATCAGCTCGCGCTCGGACGGATGCAGCGCGGCGCTCGCCTCCGGCGTGCGCGGCCGGTCGGCGGCCTCGCGCAGGATCGAGCAGATCCGCGCGTGGGCGTAACGGACGTAGTTGACGGGGTTCTCGCGCGACTCGTCGCGGGCGGCGTCGAGGTCGAGGTCGATCGTCGTGTCGTGCGAGCGCGCGAGCAGGTACCAGCGCGCGACGTCGACGCCGATCTCGGAGACGAGGTCGTCGAGCGTGACGAACTCGCCGGCGCGCTTGGACATCGAGGACCGCTCGCCGCGCTCGACGAGGTGCACGAACTGCATGATCAGCAGCTCGAGCTTCTCCGGGTCGCCGCCCAGCGCCGCGAACGCCGCCTTCATGCGCTGCACGTAGCCGTGGTGGTCGGCGCCCCAGACGTCGATCATCCGGTCGAAGCCGCGCTCGCGCTTCTCCTGGTGGTAGGCGATGTCGGAGGCGAAGTAGGTGTGCTGGCCCGAGGAGCGCTCGATCACGCGGTCCTTGTCGTCGCCGAAGCGCGTCGTCCGCGCCCACAGCGCCCCCTCGGAGCGATAGGAGTTGCCCTGCTCGTCGAGGCGGTCGAAGCCGTGCGTCACCAGCGACGGCTCGTTCCCGCGCGGCTCGTGCAGCGTGCGCTCGGAGAACCAGGTGTCCATCTCGACGCGGAACGAGGCCAGCGACGCGCGCGTGCGCTCGAGCATCAGCTCGATGCCGGCGCGGGCGACGGTCTCCGCGTCGGCGGTCGCGGCGTCGGGGATCGCGTCGGCGATCTCCTGGATGTAGTCGCCCTTGTAGCCGCCCTCGGGGACGGCCTCGCCGCGGGCGCGCGCCTGGATCGACTCGCCGAAGCGGACCACCTGGGTGCCGTAGTCGTTGACGTAGAACTCCCGCTCGACCGCATGGCCGCGGAAGGCGAGCATGCGCGCGAGCGCGTCGCCGTAGGCCGCGTTGCGCGCGTGGCCGACGTGCATCGGCCCGGTCGGGTTGGCCGAGACGAACTCGACGAGCACGCGCTCGGTCGGATCGGCCCCGCCCTTGCCGTAGTCCTCACCGGCCTCGAGCACGTGCGCGGCGGCCGCCGCGTACCAGGCGTCGGAGAGGAAGACGTTGAGGAAGCCGGGGCCGGCGACCTCGACGCGATCGACGTGGTCGCCGAGCCGGTCGCTCAGCGCGGAGCCGAGGCGCTCGGCGATCTCGCGCGGCGGCGCCTTCAGCGTCGGGGCGAGCAGCATCGCCGCGTTGGTGGAGTAGTCGCCGAAGCCGGCGCGCTTGGGGCGCTCGAGCGTCGGCTTTGCGCCGGCCCCGGGGGTCCCGTCGCGCAGGTCGCCGGCGGCCGCCTCGACGGCGGCCCTCAGGTCGTCGAGAGGGGTCGTGCTCACGTCAGTGATGGTAGGGCTCGCCGGCGAGGATCTTGTGGGCGCGGAAGAGCTGCTCGAGCAGCACAACCCGCGCGAGCAGGTGCGGGAGCGTCATCGGCCCGAGCGAGATCGCCTCGTCGCGGCGGGAGATCGGCGTCCCGAACGGCCCGCCGATCACGAAGCAGACGTCACGGCCCGCCTGCCGGCGGCCCTCGACCCATGCCGCGAAGTCCTCGGAGGAGCGCTCGCGGCCGCCGGCGTCGAGCAGGCACACCCACGCCCGCTCGGGGATGCGGCGCTCGAGCTGCTCGTCCTCGCGCACCTCGACGACCTCGACGCGCGCCTGCTTGACCAGCAGCCGCTCGTAGTGGGCGAGGTCGTCCGCGTACGGCGGTCGGGCGCGCCCGACCGCCAGCACCGTCCACTTCACGCGTCGCGCTCCGCCGCCAGGGCGAGCCCGATCCGCTGCATCGTCGAGGGATGGCTGGCGAGCACCCGCTCCCACGCCGGCGGGTGCGGGTCCATCACGTTCTTGAGCGTCACGCGGCGCTCGAACGCGATCAGCGTCGCCGGATCGCCGGTGAGCTGGAGCGCGAACGCGTCGGCGCGCACCTCGATCGCGCGCGAGAGCTGCGAGCCGATCGCCGAGACGACGGGACCCAGCAGGGCGCCGGCCAGCGCGAGGCCGGGCAGCGCGGCCGGCCCGTGGGCGTGTCCGGAGGGCGCGATCCGCTCCCCGAGCCGTGCGATCGCCAGCAGCGCCGAGGGCGCGACGACCGCGAGCAGCCCCATGCCGCGCGCGACGTCGCGGAAGCGCACGTGCCCGAGCTCGTGCGCGACGACGAGGTTGACCTCGGCGGCCGGGAAGTCGCGCAGCAGGGTGTCGAACAGCACCACTCGCTTGGTCGGCCCGAGCCCGGTGACGTAGGCGTTGACCGCGGTCGTGCGGCGCGACGCGTCGACCTCGTAGACCTCCCCCACGCGCACGCCGGCCCGTTCGGCCAGCGCGAGCACGTCGCGGCGGGCGGCGCCCTCGGGCAGCGGCTCGAAGCGGTTGAAGATCGGGTCGAGCACGAGCGGGGCGAGCGTCGTCGTGAGCGCGCCGAAGGCGACCGCCGCGCCGGCGCCCGGCAGCCACCAGGCGCGCCCGAAGCGCCGCAGTCCCGCGACGCTGAGCGCCCCGGCCGCGGCGGCGAGGACCGATTCGATCGCGAGGCCCTTGCCGACGTCGCCCGCCCAGCCGCCCCAGCTCTGCGTGATCAGCCCGACGCGGCGCGCCCGCTCGCGCCCGACGGCGCGGAACGGCAGGTCGAGCAGCGAGAGGCCGGCGGCGAGGCCGACGGCGGCGCCCGCGCCGGTCCGCACGGGCGCGCGGTCGGCGAGCAGCCGGGCCGGCGGGCGTCGCGCCAGCGCGCCGAGCGCGCCGAGCTGGACCGCGCCGCGCACCCAGCCGAGCCGCCGCTGGCCGGCGCGGAAGCGCCGCGCATGGTGGAGCTCCCCCTCGGAGAAGTACGCTCCTTCGGCCACGTCCACCGCTTCGGGCCGCTCGCGCGGACGCAGGCGCAGGACCGCCGCCTCGCTCACGCCGACGAGACCGAGCAGGACGAACGGGAGGCGCAGCCGAGACGGCACCGAATAGACGATACGCCCGCATGCGCGTCGCCATCTGCTCCGACATCCACGGCAATCGTCACGGCTTCGAGGCCGTGATCGCCGCCGCCGAGGTCGGCGGGGCGGATCAGCTGTGGTGCCTCGGCGATCTCGTCGGCTACGGGGCCGAGCCCGACGCCTGCGTCGAGCTCGCCGCACGCCATTGCGCGATCTGCCTCGCCGGCAACCACGACCTCGCCGTCGTCGAGGTGCTCTCGCTGGACGAGTTCTCGCGCGGCGCCGAGCTCGCGGCGCGCTGGACGCGCGAGGTGATCCGCCCCGAGACGCGCGAGTTCCTCCTCTCCCTGCAGCCGCAGGCATCGGTCAACGGCGCCCTCGGGCTCTTCCATGCCTCCCCGCGCGACCCGATCTGGGAGTACGTGCTCTCCGACCTCGCCGCCGAGCTGTGCCTCGACGCCTCCGACTTCCGGATCAACTTCATCGGGCACTCCCATGTCGCGCTGTCGTTCACCCGGCCCGAGGGCGAGCCCGCCCAGGGCACGACCCGCAAAGCGGAGGAGGAGGTCGAGTTGCACACCGGCGAGTGGCTCATCAATCCGGGCTCATCCGGCCAGCCGCGCGACGGCGATCCGCGCGCCGCCTGGCTGCTGCTCGACACCGACCGTGGCACCGCGAGCTGGCAGCGGGCCGACTACGACATCGCGGGCGCCCAGGCCGCGATCCGGGCCGCCAGACTGCCCGATTCGCTGGCGGAACGGCTGCAATACGGCCAGTGACGGCCCATCGGGCCGCTAGCCTGCGGAGGTCGATGTTGCGCCGCCGGACCGGACTCCTGACACTCGTGCTCGCCCTGCTCGTGGCAGGCTGCGGCTCGTCGAACCCGAAGCTGCTCGCCCAGACCGACGCCGACAAGCTCAACGCGGCGGTCGACCAGATCCAGCAGGCGTGCGACTCCGGCAACGACGGGCAGGTGCGCCAGCGCACCCAGGGTACGCGCGACCTGATCGACGGGCTGCCGCGCAAGGTCGACAAGCGCCTCAAGCAGAACATGAACGACTGGCTCGACCAGATCGACCAGCGCGCGGGGCGCGACTGCGGGGCGAGCTCGCCGACGGCGACGCCGAGCGCCACGGAGACGCCGTCCCAGACCGCGACGCCGTCGCCCACCGAGACGGCGACCCCCACGCCGACCGAGACCGCCACCCCGACGGCCACGGCCACGGCGACGGCGACGCCGTCCGCCACCGCCACCGCGACGCCGAACACGGGCGGCGGGACGCAGGCCCCCAGCGGCAACGGCGGATCGGGCGGCAGCCAGGGCCCGGGCACGATCATCCCGCCGGAGCCGGGGACGCCATGACGACCGACCAGCTCTTCGCCGGCCGCTACCGCCTCGAGGGCCGCCTCGGCGTCGGCGGCATGTCGACCGTCCGGCTCGCCTTCGACACGCGGCTCGAGCGCAACGTCGCGGTGAAGCTGCTCGCCGAGCACCTCGCCCAGGACCCGAGCTTCGTCTCGCGCTTCCGCCGCGAGGCGCTGGCGGCCGCCCGTCTCGTGCACCCGAACATCGTGCAGGTCTTCGACTTCGGCTCCGACCAGGAGTCCTCGCGCCAGTTCATCGTCATGGAGTACGTCGACGGGCAGTCGTGCGCGGAGATCCTGCGCGAGCGCGGGCACCTCGATCCCGAGGAATCCGTCGACATCCTCGCCCAGTCCTGCCGCGGCCTGGACTACGCGCATCGCAACGGCGTCGTCCACCGCGACGTCAAGCCCGGCAACCTGCTGCTGTCGGACGACGGGATGATCAAGCTCGCGGACTTCGGCATCGCCAAGGCGGCCGAGCAGTCCGACATCACCAAGGTCGGCTCGGTGCTCGGCACCGCCGCCTACCTCTCCCCCGAGCAGGCGCGCGGCGAGCCGGCCGGCCCGGCGTCGGACCTCTACGCGCTCGGCGTCGTCGCCTACCAGCTGATGGCCGGGCGGCTTCCGTACCAGGCCGCCTCGCTGACGGATCTCGCGCGCCAGCAGTCGACGCCCCCGCCGCGGCTCGACGACCTCGTGCCCGGCGTCCCCGCATCGCTCGCCGCCGCCGTGCAGCGTGCGCTGGCGAGCGATCTCGAGGAGCGCTACTCGGACGCGGGCGAGATGGAGCGGGCGCTCCAGCAGGGGCTGGACGGCCGCGGGCCGACCAGCGTCACCGAGACCGCGTGGCTCGGCCCCGACGATCCGACCGAGTCGACGCACGCGCTCTCGCGCACGAGCGCGACGTCCGCGCTGCCGCCGCGGCGGCGCCAGCTCGAGCCGATCGACGAGCCGCCGCCGGTGCGCGCCCCGGCGCCCGTTCCGCCGCGCGGCGCCGCCCGCTCGCGCTCGGCCCCGCCCCCGCGCGAGGTCACGCGCGGCGGCGGCCCGGGCAAGTGGGTCGCGCTGCTCGTGGTGCTCGCGCTGATCGTGGCCGGCGCCGCCGCCTACCAGGCGGCCAGCGGGAACAAGCAGGCCGTCCAGCTGCGCCAGCAGGTCCAGGGCAAGGCGAACGACGCCATCGACAACCTGCGCGGCCTGATCGACGACAACACGCAGTGATGGCGGCGCTGCGACTCCCTGTGGACGTCCCAGCCTGGGCCACCTTCGCGGCGGCGCGCGAACGAACGGCGGCGGGGTAGGAGCGGCTTCGATCGGCGGGTCGGGCCGCCCCCAAGCGGCCCTCGACGCCCTACCCCGGGGGTTGACGTCTGCCGCGCCACCGCGGGCATGACCTCGGAGGTAATCGACGCCACGACCTCCGCGAGCGAACCTCGGCGGCATGAGACCTCCAAGCCGCTGGGCTCCGCTGCCCGTCCTGCTCGCCGCGACGTTCCTCGTCGTCCTCGACGCCTTCATCGTCAACGTCGCCATGCCCTCGATCCAGCGCGAGCTCGGGGCCGGCACCGCCGCGCTCGAGTGGATCGTCGCCGGCTACGGGCTCGCCTCCGCCGTCCTGCTGATCCCGGCCAGCCGCCTCGGTGACCGGATCGGCCGCCGCCGCGTGTTCAGCGGCGGCGTCGCGCTGTTCACGCTCAGCTCCGCCGCCTGCGGGCTCGCTCCGAGCACCGGCGCGCTCGTCGCCGCGCGGTTCGGGCAGGGCATCGCCGCGGCGCTGATGACCCCGAACGCGCTGTCGCTGATCGGCGCGATCTACGCCGGCCCTGACCGCGCCCGCGCGCTCAGCGCCTACGGCACCGTGATGGGCGTCGCGGCCGCCTCGGGCCAGCTGATCGGTGGCGCGCTGGTGCAGGCCGACGTCGCCGGCCTCGGCTGGAGGGCGTGCTTCCTCGTCAACCTGCCGGTCGGCGTCGCGGCGCTGGCGGCCGCGCGCCGCACCGTGCCCGAGTCGCGCCGGGCGGGCGCGCTGAGCCTCGACCCGGTCGGCACCCTCCTGGTCACCGCCGGCCTCACGCTCGTCGTGCTGCCGCTCGTCGAGGGCCGCGCGCTCGCGTGGCCGGCGTGGACCGTCGCCTCGCTCGTGCTCGCCCCGTTCGTGCTCGGCGCCTTCGCCGTCCACCAGCGCCGGCTGGCCCGACACGGCGGCGCGCCGCTGTTCGACCCGCAGCTGCTGCGCCGCCGGACGTTCGGCGCGGGCCTCGCCGTCCAGGCGCTGCTGTGGTGCGGCCAGGCGTCGTTCTTCCTCGTCTTCGCGCTCTACCTGCAGCTCGGCCGCGGACTCGACGCGATGCAGTCCGGCCTCGTCTTCACGGTCCTGGCGGTCGCCTACGTCGTCGCCTCGGTCAAGGCGCAGGGGCTCGCCCACCACGGCCGGCGGGTGATCACCGCGGGCGCGCTCACGCTGGCCGGCGGCCACGCGATCCTGCTCGACGCCGTGCTCGGCGGCGGCGCGCTGGTCACGCTCGTCCCGGGCATGGTGCTCGTCGGCGGCGGGATGGGGCTGCTGATCGCGCCGGTGGCAACCACCGTGATGGCCGGCGTCCCCGCCGAGCTCGCGGGCTCGGCCTCCGGTGCACTGAGCACGGTCCAGAACGTCGGCAACGCGGTCGGCGTCGGGCTCGTCGGCGCGCTGTACTTCGGCGCGCTGGGCGGTGGCGCGGCGCACGCGTTCGCGCTCAGCCTGGCCGCCCTCGCGGCGCTGCTGCTCGCCGTCGCGGCGCTCGCCCGTGCGCTCCCGGCCGTAGTAGCGTCGCCGCGATGAGCGAGCTGCGCGTGGGTCCGGTGCTGCGCGACTGGCGCCGCAGGCGGCGGCTGAGCCAGCTCGACCTGGCGCTGGAGGCCGGCGTCTCCGCCCGCCACCTGTCCTTCGTCGAGACCGGCCGGGCGCGGCCGAGCGCGGAGATGGTGCTGCGGCTCGCCGAGCACCTCGACGTGCCGCTGCGCGCGCGCAACGAGCTGCTGCTGCTGGCCGGGCACGCGCCCGTCTACGCGCAGCAGGACCTCGGGGCGCCGGAGATGCGGCCGGTGCGCGAGGTGCTCGAGACGATCCTCGCGGGACACGCGCCCAACCCGGCGGCGGTCGTCGACCGCCACTGGGAGCTGCTGGCCGGCAACGTCGGGGTGTCGCTGCTGACCGAGGGCGTCGCGCCCCATCTGCTCGAGCCGCCGGTCAACGTCCTGCGGCTCGCGCTGGCGCCGGACGGGATCGCGCCGCGGATCGCCAACCTCGGGCGGTGGCGCGCGCACCTGCTCGACCGGCTCGGCCGCCAGGCGGTCGTCTCGGGCGATCCGGCGCTGGCCGCGCTGCACGCCGAGCTCGCCGCCTACCCGGGCCCGCCGCCGGGCGGGGCGCCCGAGCAGGATCTGGCCGTGCCGCTGCGCCTGCGCACCGACGCCGGCGAGCTGACCTTCCTGAGCACGGTGACCGCGTTCGGGACCGCGACCGAGGTGACGCTCTCCGAGCTGGCGATCGAGACGTTCTTCCCGGCCGACGAGGCGACCGCGGCGGCCGTCCGCGAGCACGCGGAGGCGCTCAGCGCGGCGCGCTGACGTCCATCTCCCACGGCGTGGCACCGTCCCACACGGCCTGCGAGGCCTCGGCGAGGCGCCCGGCGTCGATCGCGTCGCGCAGCGAGGCCATCAGCCGCTGCAGGTAGGAGAGGTTGTGGATCGTCAGCAACCGCATCGCCGTCTGCTCGCGGGCGCGCAGCAGGTAGTGCAGGTAGGCGCGGGTGTAGCCGTGCGCGCAGGCCGGGCAGGGACAGCCGTCGAGGATCGGCTCGTCGGCCTCGCGGAAACGGCCCTTGGCGAGGTCGACGCGCCAGCGGTTGGCGGGGTCGGGGACGACGGCCATGCCGTGGCGGCCGATCCGCGTCGGCATCGCGCAGTCGAAGGTGTCGATGCCGAGCGCGACGCCGCGCACGAGGTCGTCGACGTCGCCGATGCCCAGCAGGTGCCGCGGACGCTCGGGCGCGGCCGCCTCGAGCTCCTCGATCGTCCAGCGGACGACCTCGAACATCTGGTCCTTGTCCTCGCCGAGCGTGCCGCCGATGGCGATGCCGTCGGTCGCGCGCGCGGCGACCTCGCGCGCCGACCCGCGCCGCAGGTCCTCCTCGACGCCGCCCTGGACGATCCCGTAGACGACCTGTCCCTCAGGGCCGTGCTGCTCGTGCCAGGCCAGGCAGCGGTCGAGCCAGCGGTGCGTGCGCTCGGTCGAACGGGCCGTGTAGTCGCGGCCGCCGTGGAACGGCGTGCACTCGTCGAAGACCAGCGCGATGTCAGAGCCGAGCGCCGCCTGCACCTCCATCGAGGTCTCGGGCGCGAGGAACTTCGGGGAGCCGTCGAGGTAGGAGCGGAACGTCACGCCGCGCTCGGCGATCTCGACGATCGCTCCCGAGCGATCCGCTCCTTGGGCTGCCCGGCCCTTGATCTCGTCGGCGACGGCGCCGTGGCCCATCGAGAACACCTGGAAGCCGCCCGAGTCGGTGATCACCGGCCCGTCCCAGCCCATGAAGCGGTGCAGCCCGCCGAAGCGGCGCACCAGCTCGTGCCCGGGCGTGAGGAACAGGTGGAACGTGTTGCCGAGCACCATGTCGAAGCCGAGCTGGGCGGCCTCGCGGACCTCGAGCGTCTTGATCACGCCCTTGGTCGCGAGCGGGACGAAGGCCGGCGTACGGACCTCGCCGTGGGCGAGGGCGAGCGTCCCGGTGCGGGCGAAGGAGGCGGGGTCGCGGGTGCGGAGGCTCAGGCAGGACACGGAACGGCCGGCGGCCGCGGCGCTCAGTCGGTGCCCGGCTCGGCGCCCGACGATGCGCCGGGGACGATGCGCTCCCACCAGCCGGCCATCTCGGCGAGCTCGTCCTGCGCGAAGTGCCGCAGGAAGCGCTCGCGGACGCCGCTGAGGTGCGTCGGCCGCGCCCGTGCCAGCAGGTCCTCGCCCGCCGGCGTGAGCACCGCGAAGCAGCCGCGCCCGTCGGAGGTGCACGTGTCGCGTTCGAGCAGCCCGTCGCGCTCCAGCCGGTCGACGAGCCGGGTCATGCCCGAGCGGCTGAGCAGCACGCGGTCCGCGAGCTCGGCCATCCGGCACTTCTTGCCGGGAGCCCACTGCAGGGTGATCAGCACCTCGTAGGAGCTCAGCGGCAGGTCGTGCGCCTGCGTGAGCTCTGCGTCGAGGGCCTTTGCGAGCGCGGCATGCACCCGGAGCAGGCCGCGCCAGGCGGCGAGCTCGGCCGGGGCGAGATCATCGCCCAGCGCTGCGGCGGACTGGTCGCCGGGTGCGAGCGGGCGCTCGACAGGGGGGTCCAGGGACGCCATCGGGAATAGCCTAGCGGCTCGATGGTTGCACGATCAACATCACGGGTCGACGTCGCCCTCATACAGCGCGAGCACGGCGCCCTGTGGGTCGCGGACGATCGCGATGCGCCCCACGGTGACGTCCATCGGACCGGCGATGATCGCCCCGCCGGCGTCACGCACCTGCGTGGCCGCGCCGTCGGCCGAGCCGGTGGCGAAATACACGAGCCAGGCGGTCGCCTCGCCGTCCTGGAGGGGGCGGATCCCCCCGTTGACGCCCGACGAGGTGCGGATGGTCGCGTAGCCCGTCGCGTCGATCTCCCCCTCCCAGCCGAGCAGCTCCCGGTAGAACTCGACGGCCGCCGCGACGTCCGGCGTGGCCAGCTCGTTCCAGACCATGCAGCCGGCCTCGTTGACGCGCCCGGCGCCGACGTGGCGCCCGGGCTGCCACAGGTGCACGTGCGCGCCGCCGGGATCGCGCAGCACGGCCATCCGGCCGGAGTCCATGACGTCGAACGGCTCGGCGACCACCGTCGCGCCCAGCTCGACCGCCCGCTTGGCGATCGCGTCGAGGTCCTCGACGTTGATGTAGGAGGACCAGTGCGCGGGCAGCTGCCCGCGTTCGTCGGCGCCCATCTCGTAGAGCGCGGCGACGTCCCGGCCCTCCTTGCGGAACATCGTGTAGACGCCGTCCTCGCCCGCGGGGAGATCCTCGGCGTCCCAGCCGAAGAGCCCGGTGTAGAAGTCCCGCGCCTCGTGGCCTTCGGTCGTCCCGAGATCGGCCCAGCAGAAGGTGCCGGCGGGGTAGGAGTCGCGCTCGCCCATGGCGGTGCAGCCTACTCGGGGAGCAGCGCCGGGACGGCCGCCAGGAAGCCGAGGCAGATCGCCGAGAGCAGCGCCACGACGCCGATCACATGCGCCCAGCCCGCGTCGGCGACGGTGAGGAAGCCGAAGCCGACGACCGCGCAGGCGACCGCCGCGCGGCCGCGCAGTCCGGCGGCCGAGGCCTCGAGCAGCTGCCACGCGCCGGGCGCGGCCGGCTCGTCGGCGCCGTCGCCGAGCCGACCGCCGAGCACGAGCCGGAAGAGCAGGCCGAGCGACGGGAAGAGGATCGCCGCGCCGGCGATGATCGCCACGAGCGTGGCGACGAGCGTGTCGTGCGGCGCCGCGGCCTGGTCGACCGTCAGGCCGGGGAGGATCACCGGCGCCTGGGCGAGCGCCCAGCCGCCGACCACGCCCGCCACCGCCACCGCCGAGCCGTAGCGCGCGAGCTCGCTGCGGCCGCGCAGCAGCGCGATCACCGTCACGATGCCGGCCAGCGCCGAGACGATCAGCCCCACCAGCCCGTCGCCGCCGACGAGCTCGTCGAAGAGGCCGCGCGCGTCGCTGCGCAGGACGACGAGGCCCGCCGCGGCGACGAGCCCGGCGACCGCTCCGGCGATCAGCGCGCGCCGGCGGAACTCCGCCGCGAGCGCGGGCTCGTCGCGCCGCACCGCGTCGGCCGCGAGGAAGACGGCCGCGAGGTAGGCGCAGCTGATCACGGCGATCACGCCGATCGTGATCGACGTCGGGTTGAGCCAGCTCGTCATCAGGTCGCCGCGCGCGTTGCCGACCGGCACGCGCCCCGAGGCGATCCCGCCGAGCGCGGCGCCGAGCGCGAACGGCGTCAGCACCGAGGAGATCCCGGAGACCATGTCGATCGCCTTGACCTGCGCCGAGGACGTGGTGCCCGCACGCAGGGCGTAGGCGGCGCCGCGCGCGATGATCCCGACCCCGGCGAGGAACAGCGGCACGCACAGCGTCGAGGCGATCGAGCCGAGCGCGACCGGGAACGCCGTCCACATCACCGTGATCACGAAGATCAGCCACACGTGGTTCGCCTCCCAGACGGGCGCCATCGCCTCGTGGGCGTGCTCGCGGATCTCCTCCGCGTGCGGCCCGCGGCCGGCCAGCACCTGCCACACCGGCGCGCCGAAGTCGGCGCCGCCCAGCACCACGTAGAGCACGAGCCCGACGAGGATGATCACCATCAGCACGTCGGCGAGCGTCACCCGACCGGCTCCATCGGCGCGCGCGCCAGGCGGCGCAGGATCCAGACCACGCCGCACGCGACCACCAGGTAGATGAGGGCGAGCGCGCCGTAGCCGATCGGGATGCCGTCCGCCGCGGTCACCGCCTCCGAGGTGCGCATCACGTGATAGACCACCCAGGGCTGGCGGCCCACCTCCGTCGTGGTCCAGCCGGCCAGCAGCGCCACGGTCGCCGCCGGCCCGGCGAGCGCGACGGCGGCGTAGAACCAGCGCGAGTCGGGCAGGCGTCGCCGGCGCACGCGCTCGACGATCACCACGAGCCCGAGGAGCGCGAGCAACGTGCCGATGCCGACCATGGTCTGGAACGCGAAGCGCACGACGTTGATCGGCGGGAGGTCCTGCCGCGGCACGGTGTCGAGGCCCTGGACGCGGCCGTTCGGGTCGTGCGTGGCGAGCAGCGAGAGCAGCTTGGGGATCTCGATCCCATACTTGACCTGGTCGTCGGTGTAGACGCCGAGGATGTGCACCGGCGCGCCGCGCATCGTGTGCGGCAGCCCCTCGAGCGCCGCGAGCTTCGTGGGCTGGTTGTTCGCGACCTCGCGCCCGGCCCAGTCGCCCACCAGCACCTGCACCGGCGAGACGAACGCGGCGATCGTCAGCGGGATCACGAGCGCGGTGCGCTCGTAGCGGCCCCACCGTCCCCTGAGCTTCCCGACCGCGTAGGCCGCCGCGACGAGGAAGCCCGTGACCATGTAGCCCGCGAGGTACATGTGCACGAGCTCGTGCCAGAAGTAGGGGTTGCCGAACAGCGCATCGACGGGATGGACGTTCGTCACCTCGCCGTTGCGCAGCGTGAAGCCCGTCGGATGGTTCATCCAGCCGTTGACCGCGATGACCATGAACGAGCCGGTGACGCCGGCGATCACGATCGGGATGCCGGAGAGCATGTGCGCGCGTGGCGACAGCCGCTCCCAGCCGTACACGTAGATCCCGATGAAGATCGCCTCGAGGAAGAAGGAGAAGCCCTCGATCGCGAAGCCGAGTCCGAAGACGCTCCCGAACGTCGCGGTGAAGTTGGGCCACAGCAGCCCCATCTCGAAGGACAGGACGGTGCCGGTGATGACCCCGACGGCGAACAGCGCCACCATCACCCGCGTCCAGCGGCGCGCGAGCGTGCGGTAGACCGGGTCGCCCGTGCGGTGGTGGAGCCACTCCGCGAACAGCACCATCGCGGGGAACGCGATCCCGAAGCAGACGAGCGGGATGTGCACGGCGAAGGAGAGCGCCTGCATCTGCCGGGCCTGCAGCAGGTACTCCTGATGCACGGGCCCGAGGGCCGTCGCGAGCAGCACGAGCCCAGTCTGCCGCGATGGGCCGCCGCGCGCTAGGGCTGTTCGCTCAGGAGTGAGCGGCCGGTCATCTCGGCGGGCTGTTCGATGCCCAGCAGGGCGAGCGCCGTCGGCGCGACGTCGGCGAGCGTGCCGTCGCCGTCGAGCGTCACGCCCTCGTCCCCCGGGCTGGTGACGATGAACGGCACCGGGTTGAGCGAGTGCGCCGTGTCGGGCGAGCCGTCGTCCTCGAGCATCTCGTCGCAGTTGCCGTGGTCGGCGGTGACCAGGCACGCGCCCCCGGTGCCGTGGACCGCCTCGACGATCCGCCCGAGGCAGCCGTCGACCGTCTCGACCGCCTTCACCGCCGCCTCGATGACGCCGGTGTGGCCGACCATGTCCGGGTTGGCGAAGTTGATGATCGCGAAGGCGAACTCCTGCTCGTCCCAGTGCTTCACGAACGCGTCGGTCGCCTCGCGCGCGCTCATCTCGGGCTTGTGGTCGTAGGTCGGCACGTCGCGGGGGGAGGGCACGAGCTCGCGCACCTCGCCCGGGTACGGCACCTCGACCCCGCCGTTGAAGAAGTACGTCACGTGCGGGTACTTCTCGGTCTCGGCGACGTGCAGCTGAGCGAGCCCGCGGTCGGCGATCACCTTGGCGATGGTCGTCGCGGGCCGGTGCGGAGGGAAGGCGACCGGGTGCTCCCAGTCCTCCTCGTAGGCCGTCATCGTCGTGTAGCGCTCAACGATCGCGCCGTCGCCGCGGTCGATCTCGCCGAACTCGGGGTGGGCGAGCGCGAGCGTGATCTCGCGCATGCGGTCGGGGCGGAAGTTGAAGCCGATGACCGAGTCGCCGCCGCGGATGCGGGCGTCGTCGCCGACGGTGGTGGCGGCGATGAACTCGTCGGTCTCGTCGCGCTCGTACGCGGCGCGCGCGGCGTCGGCCGCCGTGTCCGCGTGGTGCTCGCCGTCGCCGTGGACGAGCAGGTCGTAGGCCTTCTGCACGCGGTCCCAGCGCTTGTCGCGGTCCATCGCGAAGTAGCGCCCGATCACCGACCCCACGCGCGCGTTGCCGGCGTCGCGGCACCAGCCCTCGACGGCCTCGAGGTAGCGCTCGCCGCCGTGCGGCGAGGTGTCCCGGCCGTCGGTGAAGGCGTGGATCACGACGTCGGGGACGCCGCGCTCGGCGGCCAGCTCGATCAGCGCCTGGAGGTGGCGCTCGGAGGAGTGCACGCCGCCGTCGGAGACCAGTCCGATCAGATGCAGCCGCTCCGTGTCGGCCATCGCCGCGGCCAGCACCTCGTTCTCGGCCAGCGAGCCGTCGTCGACCGCCTTGTCGATGCGGGCGAGGTCCTGCGGGACGATCGCGCCCGCGCCGAGGTTGAGGTGGCCGACCTCGGAGTTGCCCATCTGGCCGGCGGGCAGGCCGACGGACTCGCCCTTGGCGGTCAGCGTCGTGTGCGGGTGGCGCTCCCAGAGCTCGTCGAAGACCGGCGTGTCGGCGAGCGAGACCGCGTTGCCCTCACCGGCCGGGGCGAGCCCCCAGCCGTCGAGCACGACAAGGCAGACGCTGGGGACCGCCATCAGCCCGACCGCAGGCGCCGCGCGGCCTCGACGATCTGCGCGAAGGGCCCCGCCTCGAGGCTCGCGCCGCCGACGAGCGCGCCGTCGACGTCGGGCAGCGCCAGCAGCTCCTCGGCGTTGTCGGGCTTCAGCGAGCCGCCGTAGAGCACGCGGACCGCCTGGCCCGCGACCTTGTCGAAGCCCTCGACGAGCGCGCGCACGAAGCCGACGGCCTCCTGCGCCTGCTCGGCCGTCGCGACCAACCCGGTCCCGATCGCCCAGATCGGCTCGTAGGCGATGACCACGCGCGGCAGGTCCTCGAGCGGCACCTTGTCGAGCGCCTCCTGGACCTGGTGGCGCAGCTTGCGCTCCATGTCGCCGCGCTCGCGCTCCTCCTCGGTCTCGCCGACGCAGAGGATCGGCACGAGGTCGCAGGACAGCGCCTTCGGGACCTTCTGCTGTAGCGCGCGGTCGGTCTCGCCGAAGTACTGGCGCCGCTCGGAATGGCCGAGGATCACGCCGTGCACGTCGAGCTCGGTGAGCATCGGGGCGGACACCTCGCCGGTGAACGCGCCCGAGTCGCCCTCGTGCATGTTCTGCGCGTAGACGCCGACCGCCGAGCCGCGGGTCGAGTCGACCATCGCCTGCAGCGCGGTGAACGCCGGGCAGATGACGACCTCGACGTTCTCGACCGCGCCGACCTGCGCCAGGAGCGCGCCGATGAACGCCTCCGCCTCGGCGACGGTCTTGTTCATCTTCCAGTTGCCGGCGATCACCGGCGTGCGGGCGGGGTTCACGAGAGCGCCTCGACGCCGGGCAGGGGCTTGCCCTCGACGAGCTCGAGCGAGGCGCCGCCGCCGGTGGAGAGGTGGTCGACGCCGTCGGCGAGCCCGAACTGGGCGATCGCCGCGGCGGAGTCGCCGCCGCCCACGACCGTGGTCGCATCCGTCGCGGCGATCGCCTCCGCGACCGCGCGCGTCCCGGCCTCGAACGGCTCGAGCTCGAACGCGCCCATCGGGCCGTTCCAGAAGACGGTGCCGGCCCGTTGGATGACCGTGGCGTAGGCCTCGGCCGTGCGGACGCCGACGTCGAGCCCCATCCAGCCGTCGGGCACGTCGACGCCGGTCAGCGGGCGCACCTCGGTGTCGGCGCTGAACTCGCGCCCGGCGACGAGGTCGTACGGCAGCCGCAGCACGTCGCCGCCGCCGTCGAGCGCCCGCCGCGCCGGCTCGACGCCCTCCGCCTCGCACAGCGACGCGCCGACCTCGTGGCCTTGCGCCTTGAAGAACGGGAAGCACATCGCGCCGCCGATGAGCACGTGGTCGGCCTTCTCGAGGAAGGTGTCGAGCACGCCGATCTTGTCGGTCACCTTCGCGCCGCCGACGACCGCGACCAGCGGCCGCTTCGGGTCCTCGAGGATCCCACGCAGCGTCGAGACCTCGCGC
>DATBDM010000142.1:0-3298 GCA_036269915.1 Solirubrobacteraceae bacterium
CTCAAGCACGCGATGGACGACCCGCAGCTGATGGCGGCGGAGATCGTCGGCGTCATGGAGGCGCCGTTCCCAGCCGTGTCGACCGACGACCCGGTCCGCGAGGCGGTCGAGCTGCTCGCCGGCGAGGGCCAGGCGCTGACCGTCACGCAGGACGGACGGCCGGTCGGGATCGTGACCCGCGCGGACCTGCTGGAGTCGCTGATCTCGTGAGCGACCGCCGTTTCGCCACCCGGGTCGTCCATGCCGGCCTGGAGCCCGACCCTGCCTTCGGCGGCGTCGTGCCCGCCATCCACCAGGCGAGCACGTACGTGCAGCGCGCTCCCGGGGACTTCGTCGAGGACTTCGACTACTCGCGCTCGGCCAACCCGACCCGCTCGGCGCTCGAGCGTGCGCTCGGCGAGCTCGAGGGCGGGCTCGGCTCGGCGTTCTCCAGCGGCATGGCCGCCGAGCATGCGCTGATCACCGCGGTCGCCAACGCCGGCAGCCACATCGTCATCCCCGGCGACCTCTACGGCGGCACCTATCGCCTGGTCGACAAGGTGCTCACGCGCTGGGGGATCGAGTACACGATGGTCGACCAGACCGACGTGCAGGCGGTCGCCGACGCCGTGCGGCCCGACACGAAGCTCATCTGGGTCGAGACGCCGACCAACCCGAACCTCAAGACGGTCGACGTCGCCGCCGTCGTCGGCGTCAAGCAGAACGCGCTCGTGGCCGTGGACAACACGTTCGCCACGCCCGTCTACCAGCAGCCGCTCGAGCTCGGCGCCGACGCCGTCGTGCACTCGACGACGAAGTACCTCGGCGGGCATTCGGACGCCGTCGGCGGCGCGGTGATCGTGCGCGAGGAGAGCATGCACGGCGCCGTGCGCTTCGTGCAGAACTCGGTCGGCGCCGTCCCAGGACCGCTCGACTGCTTCCTCGTGCACCGCGGGCTGCGCACGCTGCACCTGCGGATGGCCGCGCACAGCGAGAGCGCGCGCATGGTCACCGAATGGCTGCAGACGGCGCCAGGCGTCTACGACGTGCGCTGGCCCGGCTACTCGGGGATGGTGTCGTTCCGCCATCCGGAGGCGACGCGCATCGCCGCGGCGACGAAGGTCTTCTCGCTGGCCGAGTCGCTGGGCGGCGTCGAGTCGCTGGTCGAGGTACCGCAGGCCATGACGCACCAGTCGGTCGAGGACTCCGCGGCGGCGGTGGCGCCGGACCTCGTCCGGCTCTCCTGCGGCATCGAGGCGCCGGAGGACCTCGTCGACGACCTGGTGCAGGCGATCGGCGGCTGACGGACTCCTGACCCCGGCGCTCAAGCCTCGCGCCGGGGTTCCGATGGTCAAGGAGGCATGTCACGCCTCCTGTCGAGAACCATCCTCCGTCCGCTGTTCATCGCGCTGGCCGCGATCGCGCTGTCCGCCGGCGTCGCGCAGGCCTACCCGCACGTCAGCGGCGCGGCCGTCGCGAACAACCCCGCCAACGCCAAGCGGCTGCTCGGCACGCCCATCGAGGATCCCGTCTACGACGGGGCGACGCGCTGCGCCGCGCGCACCCGGCCGGGGATGGTCGACCTCCAGCGCTGGCTCGAGCACAACGCCCGCGGCGTCTTCTGGGGCTCCTACCGCTGCGAGAAGTGGGGCAAGCACTCCGCGTCGCTGCACGCCGAGAACCGCGCGATCGACTGGCACCTGAGCGTCCACTCCGCCGCCGACCGCCGCGCCGCGGCAAGCCTGATCGCGCTGCTGCTGGCACCCGACCGCGACGGTAACCCGCAGGCGCTCGCGCGCCGCATGGGCGTCGAGGAGATCATCTGGAACTGCGGCTACTGGGGCGCCGGGATGAGCGACTTCAAGCCGTACTCGCCGTGCTTCACCAGCAAGGGCAAGCCCAACCGCTCGGTCGACGACACCACCGCGCACCGCGACCACGTCCACCTCGGGATGACCTACGCGGGCGCGGCCGCCCGCACCTCCTTCTGGCGATGAGCACGACCGTGGCGCGCCATACTGGCCCGGTGCTCCGCGGCTTCCTGCTGTCGCTCGTCGTCGTCGGCGCCCTCCTCGGCGGGGGATGGCTGGCGTTCGGCTCCTCCGGCGGCGGCGCGCCGAAGACCGCCGCGGCGAGCACGGCTCCTCAGCCTGTCGCGAAGGCGGCCGTCGCCGCCGACACGGGCGATCCGGGGCTGCCGCCGCTGCCCTCGACGATGCGCCCGCACGTCGTCCAGCCGAAGGCGGGCTCGACCGGCGCCGTCACGACCGAGCAGGCGCCGACGGGCAGCGATCCCGGTCTGACCGACGCTGGCCCGGCGCCGACCGGCCCCGCCACCTCGGGGACGCCGCGCCAGGCCGACACCTCCGGCGGCACCGGCTCGGTGAACCAGGCGACCGCGCTGTCGAACGGCATCGCCGTCCCGCCGCTCGTGGCGCCCGACTCGATCCGGCGCATGATCGAGGCCGGCAACTCGATCGCCCGCACGCCCTACATCTGGGGCGGCGGCCACGGCAAGTGGATCGACAAGGGCTACGACTGCTCGGGCTCGGTCTCCTTCGTGCTCGCCGCCGCGGGCTACCTCCAGGGGCCGCTCGACTCCGGCCACCTGGCCAACTGGGGCCAGCCGGGCCCCGGCAGGTGGGTCACGATCTACGCCAACGCGACCCACGTCTTCATGGAGGTCGCGGGCATCCGCTTCGACACCTCCGGACAGCGCGTGACCGGCTCGCGCTGGCAGAACGACGTACGTCCGACCGCCGGCTTCGCGGTCCGTCACCCGCCCGGTCTGTGACCGACCCGGATCCGCGTTGGGGTGCCCACCCCATCGAATCCTCGCCGCGGAGCGACGATGATCAATCGTGCAGCGTGCCTCCTGAAGAACCGGCCCTGATGCCCCGCTCTCACGCACTGCTCCCGATTGTCCTTGGACCTCCGCCTGAAGTCCTCGAGGAGATCGGTGAGGCGTGGGAGCGGGCTCAGGAAGCCGCCCTGGACGACCTCGAGCTCCACTTCGAGTCCGACCCCCGACTGGCGCGGGCATGGGGAGCCCTCCGCCGCGGCGACGGCACCGTGATCGAGCGGGTGCCGGCCGCCGTGGCGGTTGCGCTCTGCTGCGGCGACGCCGTTCTGTGGCCGCCGCACGCGCTCCCCGTGTGAGGCGGGCGCCCGGCGGGCAGACGACCCGCATGGCGATCAAACCCAAGGACATCATCGACTCCGTCGTCGGCGTCGGCCGCAGCGCGGTCGCCACCGGCACCGAGCTCGTCGGGCGGCTGCGCGGCGAGGGCGACGAACCGGCGCCCGCGGCGCCCAAGAC
>DATBDM010000143.1:0-1634 GCA_036269915.1 Solirubrobacteraceae bacterium
CCGGGCGACCGCGGCGACGAGATGCTCCGGCGAGTCGTCGGCGATCGCGTGGATCGCGTCGAGGCGCAGGCCGTCGAGGTGGAAGTCGCGGATCCAGCCCTCGGCGCTCTGCAACACCCACTCGCGCACCGGGTCCGAGTCGGCGTCGTCGTAGTTCATCGCGCGGCCCCAGAACGTCTCGTGCTTGCCGGTGAAGTACGGCCCGAAGGCCTCCAGCGCGGCAGCGCCCGAGGCGCCGACGTGGTTGTAGACGACGTCGAGCAGCACGCCGAGGCCGGCGGCGTGCGCGGCGTCCACGAGCCGCTGCAGGCCGAGCGGCCCGCCATAGGAGGACTGCGCCGCGTCGAGGTAGACGCCGTCGTAGCCCCAGCCGTGGCGGCCGGGGAACTCGGCGACGGGCATCAGCTCGAGGTGCGTGACGCCGAGCCGCGCCAGCTCGGCGAGCTTCGGGATGGCGGCGTCGAAGGTCCCCGCGGGCGTGAACGTGCCGACGTGCAGCTCGTAGAGCACCGCCTCGCGCAGCGGCGCCGGCCGGAAGCCCTCGTCGGTCCACGCAAACGCGCCCGTATCGAGCAGCCGCGACGGCCCGCGCAGCCCTTCGGGCTGCCAGCGGCTGGCCGGGTCGGGCAGCGGCGCGCCGTCGAGGAGGTAGACGTAGTCCTCCCCCGCCCGCGCCTCGACGGTCGCCTCGCGGATGCCGAAGCCGGCGTCCTCGAGCGAGTGCTCGCGGTCGCCGACGCACAGCCGGATCTCGCCGGGCGCGGGCGCCCAGACGCGGAACTCGGCCCGATCGCCGGGCAGGGGAAGCGCGCCGAGGCGACGCTCGAAGGGATACTGGGGCACCGCGGCACGCTCTGCCCGGATCGCAAGCGATCTAAGCTCGCGTCCATGCGGGCTCGCGCGTCGCGGGTGTTCCTCGGGCCGGAGCGGCCTCCGGCGGCAGTAGGCGTGCTCGTGGCGGTCCTGGCGGTCGGCGCGATCACAGCGATCATCTTCCCGCTGCGACAGATCTCGCCGCCGGCGTCCAACGGCGTCGCCTACATGCTCGCGGTCCTGCTCGTCTCGACGATCTGGGGCCTGCGGTTGGGGCTGCTCACGACGTTGCTGAGCGCCGCGGCGTTCAACTTCTTCCACCTCCCCCCGACCGGGCGCTTCAGGGTCGCCGACGAACACAACGCGGTCGCGCTGGCGATCTTCTGCGTCGCCGCGGCTGTCGCCGCATGGGTCGCCGACCTCGCGCGCTCGCGGGCGAGCGAGGCCCAGCAGCGCCGCGACGAGGCCGACCTCTCCGCCGACCTGGCGCGGATCCTGCTCAGCGGGCCGAGCTCGGACGCGACCCTCGCCGAGGCCACGGCGCGCCTGGCGCGCGCCCTGGACCTGCCGGAGGCGCGGATCTCCCGGGAGGACGGCCTCCTCGTCCCGGCCGGCCTCGACGCGGCGACGACCCGGCGGATCCAGGAGCGCGTCGAGCCCGCGCTCGACGCGCTGCTCGTCGCGGCACTCGAGCGCGACCGGCTGCAGACCGAGGTGGTGGAGACCCGTGCGCTGCGCCGCAGCGACGAGCTCAAGACCGCGCTGCTGCGCTCGGTCTCGCACGATCTGCGCACGCCGCTGACGGCGATCATCACCGCCGG
>DATBDM010000144.1:0-4244 GCA_036269915.1 Solirubrobacteraceae bacterium
AAGCGCGGCACCGAATTCCCGTGGCCGATCGCGCCGTAGCCGCCGCGCTCGGCCCAGCCGACGTTGGGCAGCAGGCGCACGCCCTGCGCATGCAGCCAGCCGCGCTTCTCGCCGGCGGCGAAGTCGACGTAGGCCTCCGCCCAGCGGCGCGGCCACTCGTCCTCAGGGCGGTCGAAGCCCGCCGTGCCGAGCCAGTCCTGCCAGGCCAGCTCGCGCGAGTCGCGGATGCGCATGCGCCGCTGCTCGGGGCTGTCGACGAGGAACAGGCCGCCGAAGGACCAGAACGCCTGGCCGCCGAACGACGCCTCCGGCTCCTGGTCGACCAGCAGCACGCGGCGGCCCGCGTCGGCGAGCTCGGCGGTGGCGACGAGGCCGGCGAGCCCGGCCCCGACGACGATGACGTCAGCGTCGGGCATCGGCGCGGCACCTTACGTCAGATGGCGCGTCTCAGCGGCGCTCGGCCGGCTCGGCGGGCGCGTCGGCGCGCGCCCTCCCGCCGCCGGCGCGCTTGGCCGCGTAGAGCAGCCCGTCGGCCCGCGCCTGCAGGTCGGCGGGCGCCTCGCCGCGCCAGACGGCGACGCCCGCCGAGCAGCCGGCGATGCCCGCGCTCGCCTCGAGCAGTGCCTCGACGAGCGCGAGCGCCTGGTCCGGCGAGCGGCGCGGTGCGAGCAGCGCGAACTCGTCGCCGCCGAGCCGCGCGAGCACGTCGCCGGGCTCGAGCAGCACCTCCCACGCGGCAGCGGTCGCCTTCAGCGCCTGGTCGCCCACCCGGTGCCCGCGCTCGTCGTTGAGCCGCTTGAAGCCGTCGAGGTCGAAGAGCGCGAGCGCGAACGGCGCCCCTCCATCGGCGAGGTGGTCCAGCGCCTCGTCCCACGCGCGCCGGTTGGCGAGGCCGGTCAGGTCATCGGTCGCCGCGAGCGCGGCCAGTCGCGAGAGCAGCCGCTCGCGCTCGCGGTCGCGCTCGAGCAGCGCGGCGGCATCCGCGCGCCGGCGCGTGACGAGCCGCTGGACGCTCGCCCCGGTCATCCAGCTCAGCGCGACGTACAGGGCGGCCGAGCGCCACCCGGCCGCGGGGTACTTCGGGGCGCCCACGACCAGCAGCGGGTAGGACCAGACGAGCGCGGTCCCGAGGCCGACGACGACCAGCTGCAGCCGATCCCCGTAGAGCGCGACCCAGACCACCGGCAGCAGCACGAGCACGCCCAACCCGCCGGCCGCGCCACCCGTCGCGTCGCGCAGCAGCGCGACGGCCACCAGCGAGCCGATCAGCGGCACGAGCTGCCAGAGCGGCCCGACCCGCTCCCACGGCACCAGCACGATCGCCATCCAGACCGCGACGACCAGCAGCCCGCCGATGATCCAGTCGTAGGGCTCGAGCGGGGCGCCGGGCAGCGGCACGAGCGCGACGCCGAGCCCGGCGATCGCCGCGAAGGGGAGCGACAGGCGCGCGCGGTGGCGGACGGCGGTGGACATCTCTACGCGTGCGATCGGCACAACCGCGGCCGGACCTGAGCGGCGGGGTGCCCACATCCCTTGCGGACACCGGCACGCGCCATTGCCCCGCGCGCCCGGGGAGCAGACGATGCACAACATGACATTCGTGTGGGCCATCCTCGGGTTCCTGCTGCTGATCGTCTGGGTCGTCACGATCGTCGACATCCTCCGCAGCCACCTCGACGGGAAGCACACGGCCGCGTGGCTGCTGATCGTCGTCCTGCTCCCGTTCGTCGGCGCGATCGGCTACTGGGTCATGCGCAAGCCGTCCGGCGACGAGGTCCGGCAGGCCGCCCTCGCGGAGCAGGCGCAGCGCGAGGAGGCGCGGCGGCGCCCCGTGTCGGGCGTCTGAGTCGCGGCAAGCGTAGACCTCTCGTCTGCTCAGGCAGGAGGCGGCGCCCGGCCGTGTAACCCAGCGGGAATGAGCGCCACGCGCGACCCGGACGCCGCGGCCCGCCTCGCCCGCGTCGCCGCGCGGAGGGAGGCGCGGGAGGGACACGCCGGCGCCCCGGCCACGCCGTTCGCCGGCCGTTGGGGCCGCGCGCTCGTCGCCGCGGTCGCCATGCTCGCCGCGCTGACGGTCGCCGGGCTCGTGCTGCTGTGGCCGGGCACCGTCGCGCGCACGGGACCGAGCCAGGCGATGGGCGGGCGCACCCTGGGCGCCACCGTGCTCGCTGACGCGACCGTCCCCTGCGCCGGGCCGACGCGGCAGGCGTGCCGCCGGCTGACGGTGCGCGTCGACGGCGGCACGCGGACCGGGATCACGACCGGCCCGGTCGCCTCGACGAGCGCGATGGACGCCGGGGCGAAGATCCGCGTCCAGCACGTCGCCGCGCCTCCGGGCGCGCGCAACGCCGAGCCCTACTCGCTCGTGGGCTACGACCGCCGCGGCGCGCTGCTGTGGGCGGCGGCGATCTTCGCGGTGCTCGTCGTCGCGATCACGCGCGCGCGAGGCGTGCTCGCCCTCGTCGGCCTCGGGCTGTCGCTGCTGGTCGTCACGAAGTTCATCGTGCCGGCGGTGCTGGCCGGCGAGTCCGGGCTCCTCGTCGCCCTCGTGGGGGCGCTGACCGTCATGTTCGTCACCGTCCTGCTGACCTACGGGATCACCGGGCCGAGCCTGGCCGCGTGCCTCGGCATCGGGGTCACGCTGCTGATCGCGGCGGTCGGCGCCGCGGCGTTCGCCCACGCCGCGCACCTCGACGGGCGCTCGAGCGAGCTCTCGACGTTCCTCACCGGGCTCGACACGCACCTGTCGCTGAGCGGGGTCGTGCTGGCCGGCATGGTGCTCGCGACGCTCGGCGTGCTGGCGGACATGGGCGTCACGCAGGCCTCGGCGGTCATGGCGCTCCGCCATGCCGACCCGCGCTCGCCCGCGATCGAGCTCTACCGACGCGGCTTTCGCGTCGGCCGCGATCACCTGGTCGCGACGACCCACACGCTGGTGCTCGTCTACGTCGGCGCGACGCTGCCGCTGCTGCTGGTCATGAGCGCGGCGGGAGTCGGCGTGACCGACGCGCTCGACACCCAGGACCTCGCCGAGCCGATCCTCGGCACGCTGATCGGGGCGATGGCACTGTTGATCTCGGTGCCGGTGACGACGGCGCTCACCGCCGCGGTCGTCGCGCAGATGCCGGCCGAGTCCTTCGACGGCGTCCACACGCACGCGCACTGAGTCTCAGCGGCGATCGGTGAGCGAGTCGATCGCGACCGTGATCGCGAGGATCAGCGGGACGTCCTCGCCCGGCTCGATGTCCACGCCGTAGGACTCGCGCACGCGGAACCACTTCTTCGAGATCCTCGCGACCGTGTCGCCGTCGCGCTCGATCTCGTACTCGTGGTCGAGGATGTGTCCGTGCGCCTTCATGTCCGCGCCGTCCGAGACATCGATCGCGAAGCGGTCGCGGAAGCCGATCATCGCCTTGTGGACCGTGGCCGCGGTGTCGCCGCCGCGCTCGATCGCGACCTTGTCGCGGATCGAGAGCTTGCGCTCCTGGATCCGCGCGACCTCATCGCCGGCGGCGTCCTCCAGGACGAAGGTCTCGCGCAGGCGGAAGGCCTTGCCGTCGACCTTGAACGCGCGCCGGCCCTCGTCGTCCTCGATCCAGTAGTCGTCGCCGATCGCGATCAGCTTCTCGCGCATCACGAACCGTGCCATCTCAGTTCGACCGCCCGAAGATACGCAGGAAGAACAGGAAGATGTTCAGCACGTCGAGGAAGATCCCGGCGGCGAGCGGGATCGCCTGGTCGGTTCCGGCGCGCCGCAGCCGGTTGAAGTCGATGACCGTATAGAGCCCGAAGACCGCCAGCCCCGCGACCGACCACCCGATGTAGAGGCTCTCGATGTTCACGAAGATCAGCACGATCCCGGCCGCGAGCAGCGCGAGCAGCAGCCAGAAGGCCAGCCGGTAGAGGAAGGAGAGGTCGCGGCGGATCGCGTACCCGGCGGAGCCGAGCGCCGCCACGAACAGCGCGGTCGCCCCGAACGCCTGCCGGACGGCGACCGGATCGGTGGCCGCGTAGTAGTTGACGGTCGTCGAGACGCTCGCGCCGATGAGCAGGCCGAAGGCGCAGAGCAGGCCCAGCGCGAGGCTCGTGTTCCCGCGCGCGTTGGCGACCTGCAGGCCGATCAGGCAGCCGAGCGACAGCAGCCAGGCGATGAACCACGCCGCGCCGCCCCACCCGCGCGCCATCCACACGCCGAAGGTGGCGAAGCCGACCGTCAGCGCGACGAGCGCCATCACCCGCCCGAA
>DATBDM010000145.1:0-1969 GCA_036269915.1 Solirubrobacteraceae bacterium
CGCAGCCGCCACGATCCGCCGGGCGACGCCCTTCAGCGCATCCTCGGTCACGGTCGAGCGCTCGATGAAGTGCACATGCAGGCCCTTGTCGCGGCCCGCGGCGAAGAGCAGGCAGCGGGCCGGCTCCCCGTCGCGGCCGGCTCGGCCGGCCTCCTGGTAGTAGGCCTCGATCGACCCCGGCACGCTCTCGTGGCAGACCGTCCGCACGTCGGGCTTGTCGACGCCCATGCCGAACGCGTTCGTAGCCACGACGACCGGCGCGGCGCCGGACATGAAGCGCCGCTGCGCCTCCGCGCGGGCCTCGCGCGGCAGACCCGCGTGGTACGGGATCGCCTCGACGCCGAGCTCGCGCCCGAGCCGGCCGGCGAGCCGCTCGCAGTCCGACCGCGTGCCCGCGTAGACGATCGCCGGCAGCGCGCCGGGCTTGCCGAGCGCCGCCGAGATCGCGCGGTGCGCGGCGTCCTTCGCGGCGACCGGGACGACCGCGAACGACAGGTTCGGCCGGTCGAAGCCGGTCGCGACGCGCACGGGGTCGCGCAGCCCGAGCCGCGCGACGATGTCGGCCGCGACCTGCGGCGTCGCCGTCGCGGTCGAGGCGACGATCGCCTCGGCGCCGAGCCGGCGCGCGACGTCCGCCAGCCGGAAGTAGTCGGGCCGGAAGTCGTGGCCCCACTGGGAGACGCAGTGCGCCTCGTCGACCACGAAGAGCCCGATGCGCGCCTCGCTGATCCGCTCGAGGAAGCCGGGCGAGGCGAAGCGCTCCGGCGCGACGTAGAGCAGCCGCAGCTGACCCGCGGCCGCGCGCGCGAGCACCTTGCGATTGCTCGCGGCGGCCCGCTGGCCGTTGATGAGCCCGACGTGGCCGGGCGCCACGCGCTCGACCGCCTCGACCTGGTCCTGCATGAGCGAGACGAGCGGCGAGACGACGAGCGTGAGGTCGGCCCGCATGAGCGCCGGGAGCTGATAGCAGAGCGACTTGCCCGAGCCCGTCGGCATGACCACCAGCACGTCGCGCGCGGCCCGCGCGGCCTCGACCGCCTCGCGCTGGCCCGGCCGGAACGACGCGAACCCGAACAGCTCGCGCAGCGCTCCGTCGGCATCCCGCGCCCGCGCGACCGGCTCCGGCGGCGGCGGCCCGAGCCCGGGGAGCGTGAGCATGTCCATAGCGGTCGACACGGGCAGGCGACCATACCGCCGGGGTCGGATGAGGCTCTCGCCTGCCGGGCGACGTTACTCAGCTACGCGCGCGCCAACGGGAGCGCGTTCTCGAACGCGTCCTTGCGCTGCCCGGCGGTCGTGCGGGCGAGCGGGTACTCGCCGGTGAAGCAGGCGTCGCAGTGGTTCTCGCGCGAGCCGCGGATCGCCTCGTAGACGCCGTCGAGCGACAGGTAGGCCAGCGAGTCGGCGCCGAGCTCGGCGGCGATCTCGGCCTCGGTGCGCTCGTGCGCGACCATCTCCTCGCGCGTCGACATGTCGATGCCGTAGTGGCACGGGTGGCGGATCGGCGGCGCGGTGATGCGCATGTGGATCTCGCTCGCGCCGGCGTCGCGCAGCATCTGCACGATCTGGCGCGTCGTGTTGCCGCGGACGATCGAGTCGTCGACCACGACCAGCCGCTGGCCCGCGACGATCTCCGGCAGCGGGTTGAACTTCATCCGCAGGCCGTGCTTGCGCAGCTCCTGGCCGGGCTGGATGAAGGTGCGCGCGACGTAGCGGTTCTTGACGAAGCCGTCGTCCTGCGGGAGCCCGGAGGCGCGGGCGAAGCCGCGGGCGGCGGGGTTGCCCGAGTCGGGCACGGGGATCACGAGGTCGGCGTCGGCCGGCGCCTCGCGGGCGAGGAGCTCGCCCATCCGCCCGCGCGCGACCTGCAGCACCTGGCCGCCGAGCCGCGAGTCCGGGCGCGCGAAGTAGATGTGCTCGAAGACGCACAGCGACTGGCGCTCGCCGCTGACCGCCAGGCGGGTGCGCA
>DATBDM010000146.1:0-16075 GCA_036269915.1 Solirubrobacteraceae bacterium
CTGACCGGCGTGCTGCGGCGCCTCAGCGCCTCGTTTGCCTCCGGGGAGGCGGCGGGCAGCCACGATGGAGGACCGGCCGACGCGTGAGACCACGGAGGAACCGCCATGTCCTATCGCCTGGACCTTGCCGACCATCCTGCCGACGCGCTGCGGCGCACGGCGAACGAGCGCCTCGAGCACGCGCTCGGGGCACTCGGCGATGCCGCCCCCGACGAGCGCGACGCCGCCGTCCATACCGCCCGCAAGGACGTCAAGAAGGCGCGTGCGTTGTTGCGCCTGCACCGTAGCGGGCTCCGCCGGGGCGGCTACCGTCGCGAGAACGCGGCGCTGCGCGACGCCGCGCGAGAGCTCTCCGAGCTACGCGACGCGCGGGTCCTCCTCGACACCGTCGATGCCCTCGCCGAGCACTTCGCGGGTCAGCGTCCCGCGGCGGCGTTCGACTCCCTGCGCGTGGCGATCGAGGCGGAGCCGACGGCCGCCGGGAGCGACCCCGGCGACGCGGTCGACGACGGCCGCGCGCGCCTGTCCGCGGTCGTCCGGCGCGTCGAGGACTGGGACCTGCGCGGCGACGCCGCGGCCATCGTGGCGAAGGGGCTGCGCCGCAGCTACGAGCGTGGCCGGGAGGCTGCCCGCGAGGCCGAGCGACGCCCGACCGACGAGCGCCTCCACGATTGGCGCAAGCGCGCCAAGGACCTTCGCCACCAGCAGGAGCTCCTGCAAGACGCCTGGCCCAAGCTCCTGGGCGCCCAGGCCAAGGCCGCCAAGGCTCTCGCGGACCTGCTCGGCGACGATCACGATCTCGCCGTGCTGACCGAGCGGATGGGCGGCGACCCGGCGTTCGAGGAGCTGCGCGAGCTCGTCGAGCACCGCCGCGCCGACCTCCAGGCAGAGGCGTTCCGGCTCGGCCGGCGGATCTACGCCGAGTCGCCGAAGCGCTTCACCAAGCGCGTCACCGCGTACCTCGCGCGAGCGCGGCGCGAGGCGCCCGCGACGGTGGCGGCCTAAGCGGCCATGGGCCAGGAGATCGAGCGCAAGTTCCTCGTCGAGGACCGTCCGCCCGGTCTTGACGACCACCCGCACGACGCGATCGAGCAGGGCTATGTCGCGGTCGACGAGAACGCCGAGGTCCGCGTCCGCCGCCGCGGCGGCGACTGCACCCTCACGATCAAGTCGGCTCCCGCGCGGACCCGGGTCGAGGAGGAGATCGCGATCGAGCCAGAGCGCTTCGAGGCTCTGTGGGCGCTCGCCGACGGCCGGCGGATCGTCAAGACCCGGTACCTCGTGCCCTGGGAGGGCGTGACCGTCGAGGTCGACGAGTACCACGGCGCGCTGGAGGGCCTGCGCACCGCCGAGGTCGAGTTCGCCGACGAGGCGGCGAGCGGGGCGTTCCCGCCGCCGCCGTGGCTCGGCCGCGAGATCACCGGCGACCGGCGCTACGCCAACCAGACGCTCGCCGACCGGGCTCAGAACCCGTCGCGGTAGACGTCCTTGTAGAGCAGGTACTCCGCCGGCTCGGTCCCCGTCGCGACGAACGACTGCGGGCAGTAGGGCGCCATGTAGATGAAGTCGTCGCGGCGCACCTCGAGCTGCGCGCCGTCGAGGTGGTAGACGCCGCCGCCGGCGGTCATGTAGAGCCCGTGCTCCTCGTCGTGGACCTCGACCTTGTCGAGCCCGACGCCGGGGTCGAAGGCGAGCAGGCTCATGTTGAAGTCGTGGCGCGGGTCGCGCGGCGGGATCAGCTCGCGGCGGCGGAATCCCGGCACGCCGGTGTCCTCCCACGGCGCGTCCTCGCGATGGCCCGCGAGCGCCGCCGGCTCGGCGAGCCCGGGCCAGGGCTCGTAGCGGCGCTTGAGCCACAGCACCTGCGCCGGCCCGTCGCCCGCGTCGAGCGAGAAGCCCTCGCCCGGCGGCAGGTAGCACCAGCCGCCCGCGCCGAGCGCCACGTCGCGCGCCCCGTGCAGCACGGCGTCGCCGGAGAGCCCGTAGAGGAAGTCCTCGAACCCGGCCGCGACGCCCGTCAGCGCCCCGCCCGCCTCGATGTCGAGCACGTACTGGCCGAAGCGCGCCGGCGCCAGGCGCGGCGTGACGAGCTTGTAGACCAGCCCGTCACGGACGTTCGGCAGCCGGCTCGCGTAGCGGTTGGCCGGGGTCAGCAGCGTCCAGGACGGGCCGCGGCGACCGCGCGAGGCGGCGACGGGCATCGCGTGGTCGGTCATCGGGTGGCGCGCTCCTGCAGTCGCGAGCTCTCGCGGGCGAGGTCGCGCGCAAGCGTGTCGGGATCCGCCGTGCGCAGCTCGCCGCCCTCGACGACGACCTCGCCGGCGACGATCAGCGTGTCGACCGGGCGGCTCGGGCCGAGCACGAGCCCGGCGACCGGGTCGGCGATCCCCGCGTAGCCCGGGTCGTCCATCCGCCACAGGGCGACGTCGGCGACGGCGCCCTCGCTGAGATGCCCGAGCTCGTCCTCGCGCCCGAGGCAGCGCGCGCCGTGCCGGGTGGCCAGCTCGAGCGCCTCGCGGGCGCTCAGCGCGCGCGGGCCGCCCTTGGCGCGGGCGACGTAGAGGGCGGCGCGCAGGTCGTCGGTCAGCTCGCCCGACTCGTTGGAGGCCGCGCCGTCGACGCCGAGGCCGACCGGCGCGCCGGCGTCGAGCAGCCCGCGCACCGGCGCGACGCCCGCGCCGAGGCGGCAGTTGGACACCGGGCAGTGGGCGACGCCCGTACCCGTCGCGCCCATCCGGCGCACCTCGTGCTCGTCCAGATGGATGCAGTGCGCGAGCCAGACGTCGTCGCCGAGCCACCCGAGGTCGTCGAGGTACTGCAGCGGCCGGACGCCGAAGCGCTCGAGACAGAAGTCCTCCTCGTCGGCGGTCTCGGCCAGGTGGGTGTGCAGCCGCACGCCACGGGCGCGGGCCAGCTCGACGGTCTCGCGCATCAGCTCGGGCGTGACCGAGAACGGCGAGGTGGGCGCCAGCGCGATTCGCACCATCGCACCCGGCGACGGGTCGTGGTGGCGGTCGATCGCCGCCGCGCTCGCGGACAGGATCGCGTCGCGATCCTCGACGATGCGGTCGGGCGGCAGGCCGCCGTCGGACTCGCCGAGGTCCATCGCGCCGCGGCAGGGGTGGAAGCGCAGCCCGGTCGAGCGCGCGGCGTCGATCTCGACCGCCAGCAGGTCGCCGGCGTCGTCGGGGAAGATGTAGTGGTGGTCGGTCGTGGTCGTGCAGCCCGACCGGGCCAGCGCGGCGAGCGCCGCGCGGGCGGCCGCGTCGACCGTCGCGTCGTCGATGTGCGCCCACACGGGGTAGAGCGCGACGAGCCACTCGAAGAGCGTCGCCTCCTGGGCGAACCCGCGGGTCGCCGACTGGTAGAGGTGGTGGTGGCAGTTGACCAGGCCGGGGGTCGCCAGCAGCCCGCGGCCGTCGAGGCGGCGGCCGTCGCCCTCCGCGGCCGCACCGGGGCCGACCGCGGCGATGCGGCCGTCCTCGAGCACGAGGTACCCGTCGGCGTGCTCGCGCCGCTCGTCGTCGACGGTGGCGATCGCACAGCCCTCGATGATCAAGCGCTCCGGCATCGGCGCGGCACGCTACAGGACACCTGCCTGACACCGGGGCGAACGAAAACGTCCGCATTTTCGACGCAAGGAGGATGGGTCCGTCCACGTCGCGCGGTTTGCTAGCCGGGAGGGGTTCAAGCGAAGAGTTCGAGGAGTCCGATGACCAAGCGTTTCGTCGCGCTGGTCCCGGTGCTCGTCGCGGCGATGGCTGTCGCGACCGGGTGCGGGACCACGTCCGACAGCACGTCCTCCAGCAGCTCCGGGAGCGGTGGGGGCAGCAAGACGATCAAGGCCGCGTGGATCTACGTCGGCTCGACCGATGACGCCGGCTGGACCGCGGCCCACGACGCCGGGCGCAAGTACGCCGCCTCGCACCTGGGCTCCAAGCTGCAGACGACGTTCAAGGAGAACGTCCCCGAGGGCCCGCAGACCAGCCAGGTGATCGACGACCTCGTGCGCGACGGCAACAAGATCATCTTCGCCACCTCGTTCGGCTACCAGGACGCGATGGTCAAGGCGGCCAAGAAGTACCCCGACGTCAAGTTCGAGCAGGCGACGGGCTCCAAGCTCGCCCCGAACCTCTCCGAGTACTACGGCGCCGGCGAGGACTCGATCTACCTGGCGGGCATGGCGGCCGGCGCGGCCAGCAAGTCCGGGCACCTGGGCTACGTCGCCCCGTTCCCGATCCCCGAGGTGATCCGCGACATCAACGCCTACACGATCGGCGCGCAGACCACGCACCCCGGCGCGACCGTCAAGGTCGTGTGGACCAACACCTGGTTCGATCCCGACAAGGAGAGCAAGGCCGCGCAGGGCCTCGCGTCCTCGGGCGCCGACGTGCTCGGCCAGAGCCAGGACAGCCCGTCGACCGGCCAGGTCGCGAAGTCCCAGGGCCTGAAGTGGACCGGCTACGACTCCGACCAGCAGCGCTTCGCCCCGAAGAACTGGCTGACCGGCGCGGTCTACAACTGGGGCCCGTACTACACGAAGCAGATCCAGGCGGCGATGGACGGGAGCTGGAAGTCTGCGTCCTACTACGGCTCGATCAAGGACGGCTTCACCGACATCGCGCCGTTCGGCACCTCGGTCTCGCAGGCCACGCAGAGCAAGATCGACGCCAAGAAGAAGGCGATCCAGGACGGCTCGTTCTACGAGTTCCAGGGTCCGCTCTACGACCAGTCGGGCGCGCTGAAGGTCTCCAAGGGCGACAAGCTGTCGCTCGGCGACATCCTCGGCATGACCTGGTTCGTCAAGGGCGTCGTCGGCAGCCCGAAGGGATGAGCGCGGAGGGCACCCCCGCGCTGGCGCTGCGCGGCATCGTGAAGCGCTTCCCGGGGGTGCTCGCCAACGACCGGGTCGACCTCGAGGTCGACCCGGGCGAGGTCCACGCCCTGCTGGGCGAGAACGGCGCCGGCAAGTCGACGATCGCCAACGTGATCACCGGCCTGTACCGGCCGGACGCGGGCGAGATGCGCATGCACGGGCGGCGGGTGGAGTTCCACTCGCCGCGCGACGCGCTCGAGGCGGGGATCTTCATGGTCCACCAGCACTTCCGCCTCGTGCCGGCCTTCACCGCGGCCGAGAACGTCGTGCTCGGCTTCGCGCCGGGCCGCGAGCGCCGCGTGCGGCTCGACCGCGGCGCGATCGAGCGCGAGGTGGCGGAGGTCGCCGAGCGCTACGGGCTCGGCGTCGACCCCGGCGCCCGCGCCTGGCAGCTGTCGGTCGGCGAGCAGCAGCGGGTCGAGATCCTCAAGGCGCTCTACCGCGACGCGCGCGTGCTGATCCTCGACGAGCCGACCGCGGTGCTGACCCCGCAGGAGTCCGACGGGCTGTTCGCGGCGCTGCGGCGGATGACCGGCGAGGGGAAGACGGTCATCTTCGTCACGCACAAGCTCAACGAGGTCATGGCGGTCGCCGATCGCGCGACCGTCCTGCGCGCCGGCCGCAGCCTCGGCACCGTGCGCACCGCGGACACGAGCCCGGCCGAGCTCGCGCAGCTGATGGTCGGGCGCGAGGTGCTCTTCGAGCGCCGCGAGCGTGAGGGCCCCGTCGGCGACGACATCGTGCTGGCGCTCGACGGCGTGGGCGCCGAGGGCGACCGCGGCGTGCCCGCGCTGCACGACGTCTCGCTCACCGTGCGCGCGGGCGAGATCGTCGGCGTGGCGGGCGTGGCCGGCAACGGGCAACGCGAGCTGGCCGAGGTGATCGCCGGCACGCGGCCCCGCACCGCCGGGACCGTCGCCGTCGGCGGGCGCGAGCTGCCGTCCGGCGACTCGCGCGCGCCGATCACCGCCGGGCTCGGCCACGTGCCCGAGGACCGCATGCATACCGGCCTCGCGCCGAGCCTGTCGATCGCCGAGAACCTCGCGCTGCGCTCCTACCGCCGCCCGCCGATGGAGCGCGCGTCGTTCCTGCGCCGCTCGCGGATCCGCGAGCACGCCGAGGAGGTCATCGCGCAGTCCGACATCCGCGCGCCCGGCCCGAACACACCGGCGCGCCTGCTCTCGGGCGGCAACGCCCAGAAGGTGATCCTGGCGCGCGAGCTCGCGGGGAGCCCGACGGCGCTCGTCGTCGCGGCGCCGACGCGCGGGCTCGACGTCGGCGCCACCGAGTCGGTGCGCGCGCTGCTCGCGACCGTTGCGCGCGAGGGCGCCGGCGTGCTGCTGATCTCCGAGGACCTCGACGAGCTGCTGATGCTCGCCGACCGCATCGCGGTCATGTACGCCGGCCGCATCGTCGGCGAGCTCGACGCCAACGCGACCGACAAGGGCCAGCTCGGCCTGCTGATGGCGGGAGCCGTCGCGTGAGGGCGCCCTTCGGCCTGCGGCTCGAGCGGCGGCTGGTCACGCCGGCGTGGCTGCCGTTCGCCGTCCCGGTCGGCTCGATCGTCGCAGCGCTCGTGATCACCGGCGCGATCCTCGCGGTCACCGGCGTCGACCCGTTCCCGGCCTACCGGCGGCTGTTCGACCGCGGCTACGTCGGCGACGGCGCGCTCTCGAGCATGCTCGTGACCGCTACGCCGCTGATCTTCACCGGGCTCGCGGCCGCCGCGGCGTTCCGCATGCGCATCTTCAACATCGGCGCCGAGGGCCAGCTCTACGTCGGCGCGATCGCCGCGGCCTGGGCGGGACTCGCGCTCGGCGACTCGGGCACGGCGGTGGCGATCGCGGCGATGGCCGTCGCCGGCATCGCGGCCGGAGTGCTGTGGGCGGGGATCCCCGGCCTGCTGCGCGCGTACACGGGCACGAGCGAGCTGATCACCTCGCTGATGCTCAACTACATCGGCGGCCTGCTGCTGACCTACCTGATCTTCGACTCGCGCTCCTACTGGCGCGACACGACGTCGCCGAACGGGCGCATCTTCCCCACGGGCAAGACGCTGTCCGACGCGACGAACTGGCCGACGTTCACGACGCTGCTCGCGCCCGCGATCGTGCTCGTGGTGGTCGCGCTGGCGCTGGCGATCAGCCTCGGCCGCCGCGCGTGGATCGCGCGGCGCAGCGGCGCCGGCGCCGACCGGCGGCGGCGCTCGCGGATCGCCGCGATCCTCGGGCTCGTCGTCTTCGTGCTGTCCGTCGTACTGATGAACCTCACGCCGGCGCAGTCGGTGGTCTTCCCGTTCGGCTTCTGGATCGGCCTCGCCGCCGCCCTCGCCGTCTGGGTGCTCTACCGCGACACGCGCTTCGGCTACGAGGTGCGCGTGGTCGGCGACTCGCCCGCCGCGGCGCGCTACGCCGGCATGCGCACGAAGCGCAAGATCGTCGCGGTCATGTGCCTCTCCGGCGGCCTCGCGGCGCTCGGCGGCGCGAGCCAGGTCGGCGACTTCAGCCACGTCCTCGACGCCCGCGGGCTCCAGCAGGTCGCGCTGGGCTACACCGGCATCGTCGTCGCCGCGCTCGCGCGCTTCAACCCGATCGCGGTGCCCGTCGTCGCGCTCGTGCTCGGCGGCCTGATCAACGCCGGCTACGCGCTGCAGGGCGCCGACTTCCCGTCGGGGATGGTCGGGATCCTCGAGGGCGCGCTGCTGCTGTGCACGCTCGCCGGCGAGGTGCTCGGCCACTACCGCCTGCGCGCCGGCCGCGGCGCGACCGACGAGACCGCGGCAGAGGCCACGGCCGAGGTGTCGGCCGCCGATGTCGTCCTGGGACAGGCATGAACCACTCGATCATCGTCGTCACCGCCGCGTCGGCGCTCTTCTACGGCACGCCGCTGCTCTACGCCGCCCTCGGCGAGCTGCTCGCCGAGCGCTCGGGGGTGCTCAACCTCGGCGTCGAGGGCATGATGCTCGTCGGCGCGGTCACCGGGTTCTGGACGGTGCAGAAGATGCCCGGTCCGGGAACACCGGTGCTGCTCGTCGCATTGCTCGTGGCCGCGCTCGCCGCGGCGGCGATGGCGCTGATCCACGCCTTCCTGGTCATCACCTTGCGCGCCAACCAGACGGTCTCGGGCCTGGCGCTGACGATCTTCGCCGGCGCCACCGGGCTCTCGACCTACCTCGGCAGCCAGGGCAAGCTCGGCGGCCAGCCCGCGCACCACGCCTTCCGCGCGCTGGACGTCTTCGGGCTCGCGGACGTCCCGATCCTCGGCCCGATCCTCTTCCACCAGAACGCGCTGGTCTACGCCTCCTGGGTGCTCGTCGCGATCGTCTCCTGGTACCTGTTCCGCACCCGCCCGGGGCTCGAGCTGCGCGCGGTCGGCGAGTCGCCCGACGCCGCCGACGCGGTCGGCATCAACGTCACGCGGGCGCGCTACGTGCACACGCTGCTCGGCGGAGCGCTGGCCGGGATCGGAGGAGCGTTCTTCTCGCTCGCGCTGTCGCCGAGCTGGCTGGCCGGCATGACCGCCGGCGCGGGCTGGATCGCGATCGCGCTGGTCATCTTCGCGTTCTGGCGGCCGGCGCTGACGCTGGTCGGCGCGTACTTCTTCGGCGCGCTGTCCTCGCTGGGCTTCAACCTGCAGTCGCGCGGCGTCCACCTGCCGCCGGAGCTGTTCGCCGCGCTGCCCTACGCGCTCACGATCGTCGTGCTCGTCGCGGTCTCGACCGGCTGGACCAAGCGCCGCCTCGGCGCGCCGGCCGCGCTCGGGATCCCGTACGTGCGCGAGGAGCGCTAGAGCAGCACGTCGACGTGCGCGAAGGCATCGACGTCCATCAGGCCCGTGTCGGTCAGCCGCAGCTGCGGGATCACGCTCAGCGCGAGGAACGAGAGCTGCATGAACGGCTCGTCGACGGTGACGCCGAGGCGCTCGGCCGCTGCGGCGTTGAGCGCGTGCAGGGCACCGGCGACCTCGCCGGCCGGGCGGTCGCTCATCAGCCCGGCGAGCGGCAGCGCGACCTCGGCGACGACCGCGCCGTCGAGCACGGCGACCTGCCCCCCGCCGAGCTCGGCCAGGCGGGCGACGGCGACCGCCATGTCGTCAGGGCTCGCGCCGATCACGACGACGTTGTGCGCGTCGTGGGCGACCGTGGACGCGAGCGCGCCGCGCCGCAGCCCGAAGCCCGTGACGTACCCGCGGCCGATCCGGCCCGTGGCGTTGTGGCGCTCGACGACCGCGGCGTGCGCGACGTCGTCCTGCCCCAGCGTGACCTCGCGGCGCAGCGTGGTGAGGCTGTGGCTCTCCACGCCGACCGCCCGCACCCGGGTCCCGTCCGGATGGCCGAGGGCGAGGCGCGCACCGTCGGGCTCGCGACCGACGTTCACGGTCCCCCGCATCAGGGTGGGCACGGGCGCGGAGGGCACGGCGCCGGGCACGATCGCGCCGTCGCGGGCGACGAGCCCGCCGGCCTGCCAGACGCGGGCCGGGCGCCAGGAGCCGAGCGCGTCGAAGCAGAGCACGTCGGCCTGGAAGCCGGGGCCGAGCGCGCCCAGCGCGTGGAAGCCGTGGTAGCGCGCGGGGTGCGTGCTCGCGAGCAGCAGCGCATCCTCCTCGGAGACCCCGCGGGCGACGGCGAGCCGCGCGCAGTCGTTGATGTGGCCGCGGCGCAGCAGCGTGTCGGGCTCGCGGTCGTCGGTGCAGAAGGCGGCGAGCTCCGGGCCGTGCTCGACGACCTCGCCGATCAGCGCCTCGAGGTTCTGGCTGGCCGAGCCCTGGCGGATGAACACCCACATGCCGCGGCGGCGGCGCTCGCGCATCTCCTCCGGGCGCGTGCACTCGTGGTCGGACTCGACGCCGGCGGCGAGGTAGGCGTCGAGCGCGCGGCCCATCACGCCCGGGGAGTGCCCGTCGACGCGCCGATGGCCGGCGGCGGCGATCCGCGCGAGCATCTCGGGATCGCCCGCGATCACGCCCGGGAAGTTCATGACCTCGGCGACGCCGAGCGCTCCGTGCTCGTCGATCAGGGCGCGGACGTCGCTCGCGTCGAGCGTCGCGCCAGGCGTCTCGAAGGGCGACGCGGGCACGCAGCTCGACGCGTAGACGCCGAAGGTGAACGGGACGTCGCGCGCCGCCTCGGCGAGCGCCACGATCCCCGGCACGCCGAGGACGTTGGCGATCTCGTGCGGGTCAGCCGCGCAGGCGGTCGTGCCGTGCGGGAGCACGGTCTCGGCGAAGGCGTCGATCCACAGCTTGGTCGACTCGAGGTGCATGTGCGCGTCGACGAACGCGGGCGTCAGGGCGCTGCCGGAGACGTCGAGCACCTCGTGCGCGTCGCGCTCGCCCCAGCCCGCGATCACGCCGTCGGCGATCGCCAGCGACGTGTCGACCCACTCCTTCGTCGCCGGGCTGAACACGCTCCCGCCGGTCAGCAGCAGGTCGGCCGGCTCGTCGCCACGCGCGACCGCGACCGCGCGCGGGCTGGCGGGGGGACGGGCCATGCGGCCCGACCCTACACGGTCGTCCCGCACGGGATACGGTGACGCCGATGGAGCTGCTGCAACCGACGACCTGGGCCGAGGCGCTCGCCGCGCGCGCCGCGAATCCGGGCGCGCTGCCGCTGTGGGGCGGAACCGACGTGATGGTCGACGTGAACTTCGGCCGGGCGCGGCCCGAGGCGATCCTCGACCTCACGCGCGTGGCCGAGCTGACCGACTGGGGCGAGGCCGACGGCGCGCTGCGGATCGGCGCCGGCGTGACCTACACGCGCACGATCGCCGAGCTGGGCGACCGGCTGCCGGGCCTCGCCGCGGCGTCGCGCACGGTCGGCTCGCCGCAGATCCGCAACCGCGGGACGGTCGGCGGCAACCTCGGCTCCTCCTCCCCCGCGGGCGACGCGCTGCCGCCGCTGTACGCGGCCGGCGCCGAGGTCGAGCTGGCGTCGTCCGGGCGCGGCGCGCGCCGGATGCCGGTGGCCGAGTTCATCACCGGGCCGAAGCGCAACCGGCTCGAGCCCGACGAGCTGATCGCCGCCGTCCACGTGCCCGCCGCCCGCGGCCCGGAGGTGTTCGCCAAGGTCGGCACGCGCAACGCGATGGTGATCGCCGTCTGCTCGTTCGCGCTGTCGCTCGACGCGGACCGCCGGGGTGTGGGCACCTGCCTCGGCTCCGCCGCCCCGACGCCGGTGCGCGCGAGCGAGGCGGAGGCGTTCGCCGAGGCCGAGCTCGACTGGGACGGCGGCGGCCCGGTCGCGCCGGCGACGCTCGAGCGCTTCGGCGCGCTCGTCGCCGACGCCGCGCGGCCGATCGACGACGTGCGCGGGACGAGCGCCTACCGCCGCCACGCGCTGGCGGTGCTCGGCCGGCGCTCCCTGAGCTGGGCCTGGGGTGAGCTGTGCGCCTGACCTGCACCATCAACGGCGAGCCGCGCGAGGTCGACGGCGTCTGGGAGGGCGAGAGCCTGCTCTACGTGCTGCGCGAGCGGCTCGGGCTGCCCGGCTCCAAGAACGCGTGCGAGCAGGGCGAGTGCGGATCCTGCTCGGTCTACCTCGACGGCGAGCTGGCGTGCTCGTGCCTGATCCTCGCCGGGCAGGCCGAGGGCCGCGAGGTCGTCACCGTCGAGGGGCTGGCCTCCGAGGACGAGCTGCACCCGGTCCAGGAGGCGTTCCTCGAGGCCGGCGCGGTCCAGTGCGGCTTCTGCACGCCGGGGCTGATCGTCGCCACCCACGACCTGCTGCGGCGCATCCCCGAACCGTCGGATCCCGAGATCCGCGAGGCGCTGGCCGGCAACCTGTGCCGCTGCACGGGCTACGAGAAGATCCTCGACGCGGTGCGCCTCGCGGCGTCGCGCGCGTGACGACCGTCGTCGGCACCCGCTCCGGCGTCGGCGAGAGCGTCCGCCGGCCCGACGGCATTCCGAAGGTCAAGGGCGAGTTCGCCTACGCGTCGGACCTGTGGGCCGACCGGATGCTGTGGGGCTCGACGCTCCGCTCCCCCCACCCGCGCGCGAAGATCCGCTCGATCGAGATCGCGGCGGCGCTCGCCACTCCCGGCGTGCACGCGGTGCTCACCCACGAGGACGTGCCGGGGCGCAAGACCTACGGCCTCGAGATCCCCGATCAGCCGGTGCTGGCCTGGGAGGACGTGCGCTACCAGGGCGAGGCGGTCGCGATCGTCGCCGCCGACCATCCCGAGACCGCGCGCGCGGCGGCCAGGAGGATCGAGGTCGACTGGGAGGTGCTCGAGCCGCTGACCGATCCGGAGCGCGCGCTCGACCCGGCCGTCGCGCCGCTGCATCCCTCGGGCAACCTGCTGCGTCACGTGCACATCGAGCACGGCGACCCGGCGGCCGAGGGCGAGGTCGTCGTGACCGGCGAGTACGAGGTCGGCATGCAGGACCAGGCCTTCCTCGGACCGGAGTCGGGGCTCGCGGTGCCCTCCGAGGACGGCGGCGTCGACCTCTACATCGCCACCCAGTGGCTGCACGTCGATCGCGACCAGCTCGCCGCCTCGCTCGACCTCGAGCCCGAGCGCGTGCGGCTCGTGCTCGGCGGCGTGGGCGGGGCGTTCGGCGGCCGCGAGGACCTCTCGATGCAGGTGCACGCGTGCCTGCTCGCGCTCCACACCGGGCGCCCGGTGAAGATGATGTACGGGCGCGAGGAGTCCTTCTTCGGCCACATCCACCGCCACCCCGCGCGGATGCGCTACGAGCACCACGCGACGCGCGACGGGCGCCTCGTCGCGGTGCGCGCGCGGGTGCTGCTCGACGGCGGCGCGTACGCCTCGAGCTCGACCGCCGTCTGCTCGAACGCGGCCTCCTTCGCGGTCGGCCCCTACGACGTGCCGAACGTGCGCGTCGACGCCTCGGTCGTCTACACCGACAACCCGCCGTGCGGCGCGATGCGCGGCTTCGGCGCGGTGCAGACCTGCTTCGCGCACGAGGCGCAGATGGACAAGCTCGCGGTCGCGCTGGAGATGGATCCGGTCGAGCTGCGGCGGCGCAACGCGCTGTCGACCGGCTCGATCCTGCCGACCGGCGCTCCCGTGCGCTGTCCGGCACCGGTCGCCGAGTTGCTCGAGCGCGTGCGCGACATGCCTCTGCCGGGCCCGCGCGCGGACGGCGGCGACCTGCCGGGCGGCGTCGCGGGCGTGACCCGCGGCGAGGGCGTGGTGCGCGGCGTCGGCTACGCGGTCGGCTTCAAGAACATCGGCTACTCCGAGGGCTTCGACGACTACTCGACCGCGCGTGTGCGGGTCTCCCTCGCCGCCGACGGCGAGCCGTTCGCCGAGGTGCACAGCGCGGCGGCGGAGGTCGGTCAGGGGCTGGTCACCGTGCAGGCGCAGATCGCCCGCAGCGAGCTGGGCGTCGAGCGCGTCGTCGTGCTGCCGGCCGACACGCAGGTCGGCTCGGCCGGCTCCTCGTCGGCGTCGCGCCAGACGATGATGACCGGGGGCGCGGTCTACACCGCGTGCCGTGCCGTGATGGAGCTGCTGCGCGAGCGCGGCGACGCCCCGCTGGAGGAGCTGCTGCGCGACGGGCCCGTCGAGGCGACGCGCGAGTACCACCATCGGGAGACCTTCCCGCTCGACGCGAACGGCCAGGGCGATGCGCACGTGACCTTCGCCTTCGCCGCCCACCGCGCGATCGTCGACGTCGACGTCGAGCTCGGCCTCGTCAAGGTGGTGGAGATCGCGACCGCGCAGGACGTCGGCAAGGCGGTCAACCCGCAGGCGGTCGAGGGGCAGATCGAGGGGGGCATCGCGCAGGGCCTGGGCCTGGCGCTGATGGAGGAGATCGTGGTCGTCGACGGGCAGGTGCGCAACGCGTCGTTCACCGACTACCTGATCCCGACCGTGCTCGACATGCCGCCGGTGCGGCTCGACGTGCTCGAGCTCGGCGACCCGGACGCTCCGTACGGCCTGCGCGGGGTCGGGGAGCCGCCGACGATCTCCTCGACGCCGGCGATCGTCTCCGCGCTGCGCGCGGCGACCGGGCAGGCGCTCACGCGCGTGCCGGTCCGCCCCGACGACCTCGCGGGGCTCTGATGCCGGTCCCGCCGGCCGAGCTGACCGCGCACTTCACGATCGACGGGCCGGATGCCGCGCGCGCCGCGGCGGTCGAGGCGGCGGGGCCGTCCGGGCTGGCGCGCCACGGGGGGCCCGGCGAGACGCTGATCGCCGGACCGCGGGCGGCGGTCCTCGCGGCGCTCGGCGACGCGGTGCAGGCCGCGCTGGCGGCCGGCGCGCACGCGCTCGACGTGCGTCTCGAAGCGCCGACCGAGTCCCGCTAGACGGCGCGCCGATACAGCACGTGGGGGCGGCCCGCGTAGACGATGTGGCGGTCGTAGGCGAAGCCGAGCTTCTCCATCACGCGCCGCGAGGCGACGTTGTGCGGGAGCGTGATCGAGACCAGGTCCTCGATCCCGTGGCCCCGCGCGGCCTCGATCGACGCGGCGCCGACCTCCGTCGCCAGCCCCTCGCCCCAGCGCTCGGGCGCGATCGTCCACCCCGCCTCGACCTGGATGGCGCCGTCGATCGGCTTGCGCGAGAGCCCGCCGCGGCCGACGAGGACGCCGGTGTCGCGGTCGAGCGCCGCCCACCAGTTGAAGCCGTCGCGCGCCCACGCCTCCTGCACCGACTCGACGTGCTCGCGCACCCACGACTCGTCCTGGACGCCGCCGAGCGTCGCGCCGACGCGCGGGTCGGCGAGGATGCGGGCGAGGCCTTCGACGTGCTCGGGGCCGAGCGGCTCGAGCACGAGGCGCTCGGTGAGGATCACTTCAGATGTGTCGTGTCGTTCCACAGCCAGATCGCCCTCCGCTCGCGCTCGAAGCCCAGCTCGCACACCGCCCCTGTCGAGAGGCCGAGGTTGCCGCCCTTGACCGCCGGGTCCTCCATCCAGCGCGCGCCGAGCACGCGCAGCACGTGACCGTGCGCGAACAGCGCGACATCGCCGCCGGCCGCCAGCGCGCGCGCAATGGCGCGGTCGGCGCGGACGCCGACCTGATCGGGCGTCTCGCCGCCGGGCGAGTCGTCGCGCCACACGTCCCAGCCGGGCCGCTCCTTGCGGATCTCGGCGGTCGTGCGGCCCTCGTAGTCGCCGTAGTCGAACTCGTGCAGGTCCTCGTCGATCTGGGCGACATCGCCGAGCCCGGCCAGCGCCGCCGTCTCGCGGGCGCGCGACAGCGGGCTCGTCAGCACGAGCGCGAAGTCGAAGCCGGCGAGCCGCTCGCGCAGCTTCGCCGCCCCCGCCCGCCCCTCCTCGGTCAGCGGCACGTCGGTGCGCGACGTGTGCTGCCCGGACGCGCTCCACTCCGTGGCGCCGTGGCGGACGAGCACGATCGTCGGCTTGTCGCGCTGCGACGGGGACACGAACGCGAGGTTAAGGGGTCTGGCCCCTCGATGAAGGGGCCAGACCCCTTAATCTGCGGTCAATGGACGTGGTGATCGTCGGGGCGGGGACGTTCGGGGCCTCGCTCGCATGGACCCTCGCGCGGCGCGGCGACTCCGTGACCCTGGTCGACCAGTTCGAGCCCGGCGACCGGCGGGCGACGTCGGGCGGGGAGACGCGGCTGATCCGCTGCGCGCACGGCGACGACGCCGACTACACCGCGATGGCGCGCCGCGCCCGCACGCTCTGGCGCGAGCTCGAGGCCGAGACGGGGGAGACGCTGCTCGTCGAGTGCGGCATGGCCTGGTTCGCCCATGGCGAGGTGGGCTGGGAGGCCGACTCGATGCGGCGGATGGCCGATCAGGGCATCCCGGTCGAGCGGCTCGATCCCGCCGCGGCCGAGCGCCTCTACCCCAGCCTCGGCACCGGCGACCTCGCCTGGGTGCTCTACGAGCCCGAGGCCGGCGTACTGCGCGCCCAGCGCTCCGTCCGCGCGCTCGCGCGTGCCGCGCAGGCGCACGGCGCGACGCTGCGGCGGGGCCGCGCCACGCCCGGCGAGGACGGCAGCGTCCGGCTCCCCGACGGCACCCGGCTCGACGGCGATGCCGTCGTCTGGGCCTGCGGCGGCTGGCTCGGCGGCCTGTTCGGCGAGCTCGCCGCGCTGCGCGTCACCTGCCAGGAGCTCGTCTTCCTCGACGGCGGCCCCGCCTGGGCGCAGCCCGGCCTCCCCGGCTGGGTCGACTACGACCGTGCGATGTACGGCACCGCCGACCTCGACGGGCTCGGCGTGAAGGTCGCGCTCGACACCGAGGGCCCGCCGCT
>DATBDM010000147.1:0-2652 GCA_036269915.1 Solirubrobacteraceae bacterium
CTCGAGCTTGCGCTCGGCGGTCTTGGCCATGCCGACCTCGTCGATGGTCAGCGCGATCAGCGCGGCGCCGTGTGCCATCGCGAGCGGGACGACGCGGTCGAGCTTGGCGCGGCCCGCCTCCAGGTTGACCGAGTTGACGATCGCGCGGCCGGGGATCTGGTCGAGCGCGGCGGCGATCACCTCGGGCTCGGTCGAGTCGACCTGGATCGGCGCGGGCTGGGTCAGCGAGACCTTCTTGGCCACGAGCCGCATCTGCTCGTCCTCGTCGGCGCGCTCGGTCAGCGCGACGCAGAGGTCGAGTACGTGGGCGCCACCCTCGACCTGGTCCTCGGCGATGCGCTGCAGGCCGTCGTAGTCGTCGGCGAGCAGCAGCTCCTTGGCCTTGCGCGAGCCCTGCGAGTTGACGCGCTCGCCGACGAGCGTGGGGCGCGGCTCCTGCACGAGCGGCGCCGCGGCGATCATGCTCGACAGGTGCGGCGGCCGGGGCGCGGGGCGCTCGGCGATCGGATGATCGGCGCAGCGCTCGTGGATCGCGCGGATGTGCTCGGGCGTCGTGCCGCAGCAGCCGCCGACGATGCCGACGCCGTAGCGCTCGACGAAGTCGCCGAGCACGTCGGCAAGCGGGCCGGGCTGCTCCGGGAAGACGGTCTCGCCGTTCGGCCCCTGGACGGGGATGCCGGCGTTGGGGATGCAGTGGACCGGCAGCGGCGAGAACTCGCCGAGGAAGCGGATCGCGTCGCGCATGTCCTCCGGGCCGGTCGAGCAGTTGAGGCCGATGACGTCCACCTCGAGCGCCTCGAGCGTCGCCAGCGCGGAGGAGATGTCGGTGCCCAGCAGCATCTTGCCGCCGTTGGGCAGCAGCGAGACGCTGGTCTGGATCGGCGTCGAGCGGCCGGCGAGCTTGAACGCCTCGCGCACGCCGAACACCGCGGCCTTGACCTCGAGGATGTCCTGCGCGGTCTCGATGATCAGCAGGTCGGAGCCGCCCTCGAGCAGCCCCTGCGCCTGCTCGGCGAACACCGCGACGAGCTCGCGGAAGCGGATCTGGCCGAGCGTCGGGTCCTCGGAGGCGGGGAGGAAGCCGGTCGGGCCGATCGAGCCGGCGACGAAGCGGTGCTCGCCGGCCGCCTTGCGCGCGATCTCGGCGGCGCGGCGGTTGATCTCGAGCGTGTGATCGCCGAGGCCCCACTCGTCGAGCTTGAGCCGCGAGCCCTGGAAGGTGTCGGTCTCGACGACCTCCGCGCCGGCCTCCAGCATCTGCCCGTGCAGCGACTCGATGACGTCCGGGCGGTTGAGCACCAGCGCCTCGTGGCAACGGCCCGGCAGCTGGTAGTCGCGCTCGAGCGACAGGTCGTACTGCTCGAGCGTCGCCCCCATGCCACCGTCGAAGACGACGACGCGGTCACGTGTGGCGGCGAGGAAGTCACGCATGATCCGGCGAAGCCTAGCGCAACCTTGACACACCTTTGGCAAGGTTGCGCGTAGGGTTCCGCGCCGTGGAGCTCCGCCAGCTCGAGTACTTCGTCGCGGTCGCCCGGCATGGCCAGTTCACGCGCGCGGCCGACGCGCTGTGGGTGACGCAGTCCGCGCTCTCGCAGCAGATCCGCCGGCTCGAGGCCGAGCTCGGCGTCGCGCTGCTGCGGCGCACGCCGCGCGGCGCGGAGCCGACCCCAGCGGGTGAGGACCTGCTCGTCCACGCCGAGGCGGCGCTCGCCGAGCTCGCTCGCGCGCGCGAGGCGATCGACCGCCACGCCGGGGTCACCCGCGGGCGCGTGCGCGTCGCGGCCACGACCGTCGACGCGCCGCGGCTGCCGGAGGCGCTGGCCGTCTTCCACCGCGAGCATCCGGGCCTGCAGGTGGCGCTGCGCCACGCGCCGGCCGCCGAGGTCGTCGCGCTGGTCGCCGCCGGCAGCGCCGACGTCGGCGTTGCCGGTCTCTACGGCGACCCGCCCGCCGGCCTGGTGGCCGAGGCACTCGCCGACGAGCCGATGTACGCGATGTTGCCCGCGGACGACGCGCGCGCGGGCCGGCCGGTCGAGCTCGCCGCGCTCGCCGAGCGGCCGTTCATCCTCGCCGAGCCGGGCAGCGGGCTGCGCGAGGCGATCGTCGCGGCCTGCCAGCGCGCGGGCTTCAGCCCGATCCCGCTGTTCGAGATCTCCGACCCGCTGACGGTGCGCCATCTCGTCCACGCCGGGCTCGGCGTCGGCGTGGCGCCGGCGGCCTGGTTCGAATCCCCCGGCCCGGCGGTCGCCGCGTCGCCGCTGGCGGGCGAGGCGCTGCGCCACCGCGTGGGCGCGCTGACCGCGGCGGGCGGCCACCCACCCGCCGCGGAGCTCCTGCTCGCCGCGCTACGCGACGCCTTCGAGCGCCCGGTCGAGCTCTGACGCGAGCCGGCCCTTGGGACGGGCGCCGACGAGCTGCGCGAGCGGCTGCCCGCCGCGGAAGAGGATGAACGTGGGCATCGACAGCACGCCGTGGGCGGCGGCCGCGCGCTGGTTGTCGTCGACGTCGACCTGGACGATCTTCAGCTCGGGCCGCTCGGCGGCGAGCTCGGCCAGGACCGGCTTCATCACCCGGCAGGGCGGGCACCAGGACGCGGTGAAGTCGACGAGGACGGGGCCGGCGGCCTCGATCACCTCGGCCTGGAAGGTG
>DATBDM010000148.1:0-4052 GCA_036269915.1 Solirubrobacteraceae bacterium
GGCTCCGCGGAGGAGAGCGAGCCGCTGCTCTACGTCAAGCAGAAGCGGCTGAAGATCAAGGAGGACATCCGGTTCCGGCTGCACCCGGACGATCCCTCCCACCTGTTCATGATCAAGTCCAAGACGGTGTTCGAGTTCCGCGGGCGCCACGAGGTCCTCGACGATGCCGGCAACGTCATCGGGATGCTCGGCAAGGACTTCGGCCGCTCGCTGCTGCGCAGCCACTGGGTCGTCCGCGACGCCCAGGGCGAGGTGCTCTTCGAGGCGCACGAGTCGAGCTGGCTGATCGCGCTGGTCCGGCGCTTCGCCGACATCGGCTTCGACTGGCTGTCGATCCTCAGCTACCTCCCGTTCAACTTCGTGCTGGTCCGCGACGGCGAGGAGCTGGGGCGCTACAAGCGCATCCTCGGCAAGCTGCGCGACCGCTACCTGCTCGAGCTCGAGCCGGGGCTGCAGGACGTCGACCGGCGACTCGTGGTTGCGCTCACGATCGCGCTCGACGCCCTGCAGGATCGCTAGCCCGGCGGCGGCGACCCCGATTTCCTCCTCAGGGAGGAGGCGAGCGGCTCCGTCCGGGAGTACGGTCGCGTCGTGACGCGGTTCGCGCGACGCCATGGACTGGACCTGCTGATCGTGGCCGCGGCCGTCGCGGGCGTCGTCGAGGTGCTGCTGCGCAGCCCCGGCTCGACGCCGGCGGGCCTCTCCGCGGTCGCCGTCCTGCTGCTCGTGCTGCCGCTGCTCGCCCGTGAGCGCTCGCCGTTCCTCGCCCCCGTGTGGTTGTGGCTGCTCGCGGCGGCGCTTTCGTTCGTCAACGGCCGCATCGTCCCGTCCTCGACGGGCGTCTACGCGGCCGGGCTGGTCGCCGCGTTCCTGATCGGCTCCCTGCCGGACGAGCGCCAGTGTCGCATCGGGCTCGGCATCGTCGCCGGCAGCGCCGCGATCGTCGCGCTCAACGATCCGACCCACGGCGCGACCGAGGTGCTGCTCATCCCCGCCGTGTTCTCCCTCGCCTGGCTCGGCGGCTTCGCCCACCGTGGCAGCACGGCGCAGGCGCGCGAGGCCGAGGAGCGCGCGCGCCGGGCGGAGCGCGAGCGCGAGGTGACGGCGCGCATCGCCGTCGCCGAGGAGCGCGCGCGCATCGCGCGCGAGCTGCACGACATCGTCGCGCACGCGGTCAGCGTGATGGTCCTGCAGACCGGCGCGGTGCGCCACCGGATGGCCGGCGCCGACGCGGAGGACGCCGAGGCGCTGCGCGGCGTCGAGGAGACCGGACGTGCCGCGCTGTCGGAGATGCGCCGCCTGCTGGGGGCGATGCGCCGCGGCGAGGACGGCCCCGAGCTCGAGCCCGCGCCGAGGCTCGACCGGCTCGAGGTCCTGCTCCGCGAGACCCGCCGGGCCGGGCTTCCGGTCGAGCTGCACATCGACGGCGAGCCGGTGGAGCTTCCCGTCGCGATCGATCTCTCCGCCTACCGCATCGTGCAGGAGGGGCTGACCAACGCGCTCAAGCACGCGCAGGCCGGCCGGGCCGACGTCCACCTCCGCTACGGCGACGGCGAGCTGCGGATCGAGGTCTCCGACGACGGCCGCGGCGCGGCGGGCTCGGACGGCCGGGGCCACGGGCTCGTCGGCGTGCGCGAGCGCGTGAAGCTCTACGGCGGCGAGATGACCGCCGCGAGCGCGAACGGCGGCGGGTTCCGCCTCACCACCACCCTGCCGCTGGCCGGGAGCGGGTCGTGAGCATCCGGGTGCTCGTCGCGGACGACCAGTCGATGATCCGCGCGGGGTTCCGGCTGCTGCTCGCGCGCGAGCCCGACATCGAGGTCGTCGCCGAGGCCCGCAACGGCATCGAGGCCGTCCAGCAGGCCGCGCGCTACAGCCCGACCGTGGTGCTGATGGACATCCGCATGCCCGAGCTCGACGGGCTGCAGGCGACGCGCCACATCCTCGCCGCCGATCCATCGGCCCGCGTCCTGATCCTCACGACCTTCGACCTCGACGAGTACGTCTACGACGCCCTCCAGGCCGGCGCGAGCGGCTTCGTGCTCAAGGACGACCCGCCCGAGCAGCTCCTCGGCGCGCTGCGCACGGTGGCCGGCGGCGATGCCCTGCTCTCGCCCGCGATCACCAAGCGCGTGATCCGGCAGTTCGCGCAGCTGCGCCGGCCCACCCCGCCGAAGTCCGTCGGGTAGCTCACGGCGCGCGAGCTCGACATCTTCCGGCTGATCGCCGAGGGCCTGTCGAACGCCGAGATCTCCGAGCGGCTGTTCATCGGCGAGACGACGGTCAAGACCCACGTCACCCACATCCTCCAGAAGCTCGGCCTCCGCGACCGCGTCCAGGCCGTCGTGCTCGCCTATCAGAGCGGGCTGTTCGCGGATGGCCGCGCAAGCCCGTCGTAGATCCTCGTCTCCTTCCGCTCCGACCGAGCCTCAGCGCGACGAGCCGGGCGACGCCTCGTCGTCGAGGTCGAGCAGCGCGTCGATGTGGGCGACGAGCGCCGACGCGCCGGGCGTCCCGATCCCCAGCAGCTCCTGCCGGCACGCGAGCAGCAGCTCGTCGCGGAGCTCGAGCTCCTCCGCGAGATCGGGATCCGGTTCGCCCCCTGGCACCGCAGCGACGGTAGCCGTCAGCCCAGATAGGGCGGCGCGACGCCCCAGCCCCAGCGTGGGACGGGCGCGTGCGCGACGACGTCCGCTTCCGGCTGGGAGTTGTGCTGCGCCAGGCGCGTCCCCCACTCCGCGTAGCCCATGATCGCGGCACGGAACTCGGGGTCATCGGGCAGGCCGGCGTCGTCGGCGGCGCGACTGAGCAGCGTCACGAAGCGCAGCCGCTGCTCGCCGGTGATCGCGAGCCCGCGGTGCTTGCCGAGCATGTGCTCGTAGCCGCCCTCGCGTGCCGTGTAGTCGGCGGGGCCGCCCATCACCTCGCACCACCAGGTGGTGACGTGCTCGCGGTGCTCGCGACTGACGCTGCCGCCGAACAGCGGCCCGAGGAGCTCGTCCCGCTCGACCCCGTCGTAGAAGGCGCCGAACCAGCGCGTGAACGCCTCCCGCCCGCCGGCCCAGTCGTAGATCGTCGGGGGTGCGGCCATGCCGGCCTGACGGTAGAGGGTCGACGGTGTGACACCGGTGTTACGCCGCGACATCCCCGCGGATCGCGACGCGGCCGACGAGGTGCGCCGCTCCGGCTGGGCGCGTTGGCGAGCTCTCGGCGCTCCCGCACCTCGCGATCGACGAGGCCGTCGAGGAGCGGGCCGTCGGGGCGCAGCGTCATCTGGCTCGCATCGGACACCGCCGCCTCCCGCCCGTCGACGTCCTGATCGCAGCGCTCGCGGGCCCGCACGGCGTCGGCGTCCTGCATACGACCGCGATTACGACGTGCTCGCGGAGCGGACCGATCTGGCCTTCGAGAGCCGCTGGCTCCCCGCCCCGGGCACGATCTGACGTCCGGCAGGCTCGCTCAGGCGATCCAGGCCGCGATCGTCGCCGCGCCGCGCGTGTGGGCGACCGCGACGCGGTGATGACCGTCGCGGATCGCCATATGGACTTCCCGCCGGTGGCGGTACGGCCGCACCCGGCCCGCTCCGTCAGCCGCCCGCCTCCCGGGCGAGCTCGACCACGCAAAGCAGCTCGACCAGCCCGGCGAACGTCCGGGGGTCGTGGGCCGTCGCGGCCGCGATCCGCTCGAGCCGGTAGCGCACCGTGTTCGGATGCACCCGCAGGCGCTCGGCGGCCCGAGCGACGTTCATGTCGGCCGCCGCGTACGCCCGTACGGTGGCCTCGTCGCGCAGCCCGGCGCCCTTGGCGGCGATCACGGCGCGGGTCGTCGCGTCCGCGCCGACGAGCGCGACCTGGAACGCGGACAAGTCGTCGAGCGCGACGACCGGGCGCTGCTCCGAGGCGGAGGCGAGTGCGAGCGTCGCCTCGCGGTAGGCCTGCGCGACGCCGGGGAAGCCGCGCGCCGGTCCGCTCACCCCGCAGCGCAGGCCGGCCCGCTCGGCGGCGTCGCGCGCGCTCTTCTCGGCCGCGACGGCGACGACCTCGCCCTCGCGC
>DATBDM010000149.1:0-13906 GCA_036269915.1 Solirubrobacteraceae bacterium
CGCGCTGCACGGCCCCGGCTCTGACGCCGCCGGCGACGGCCTCGCCGTCGAGGAGCTCATCGGCGGCCTCGACGACGGCTACGCGCACGTGGAGGCCAGAGACGAGATCGACTCGCTGATCGCCACCCTGAGCCACTACGCCCGCCGGATCGTGCGGATGCGCTTCGACGGCGACCTCCTCCAGCAGGAGATCGCCGAACGCGTCGGCATCTCCCAAACCCACGTCTCGCGCACACTCCGCGCCTCACTACAGGCACTCAGGAGCCGGGCCGCGGTCAGGACGTGAGCGCCGGGAGCGGATCCTGGCCCTGGCTGAAGCTCAGCAGCCAACGCCGGCCGTCTCTGACGAGGTCGACCGGCACGGCTGCGGAGTGAGCTGTGGAGACCGTCGCGGTGGCGAGGTCGGACCGCACGCTCACGCGCGAGACCGAGAGCCGCATCGGCCCCTCTCCCATGAGGACCTCGAGCTCGCTCTCGCAGCTTCCGGCGCGGTCCTGCGCCGCGATGACCGCGGAATCCATGTCGTCCTCCTGTGCGAGGCGCCGGTTCGGACCCACATGGTCGCCACGATCGGGCCGTCCGTCGTCGGCGCGGCGACGGCTCTTCCGCGTACGCCGGAGGGCGGAGGGCCTTCTGCGCGAGCGCCCCGGGTCGTAGGCGAAAGTGCGGTCGCCAGGGTGACGACGCGACGCCGTCCGGCCGCGATCATCGGAGCCGGTCCACAGAAGGAGCGTCACCGCGATGGCCATCGGCACGAGCCTGTTCCTGATCGCCGTCGGCGCGATCCTCCGATACGCGGTCACCCTGCAGCTGTCGGGTCTCGACCTCCGCACAGCGGGAGTGATCCTCATGGTCGTCGGTATCGCGGGCCTGATCATCGGCCTCCTCCTGCTCGCGCGAGACCAGTCGACGACGCCCCCCGCCGGCGGCTCGTGAGCGGCTCGCGCCCGCCCGGCGGACAGGCTGAGGGCCTCCGGGAGTGCAGATTTGCGGCTAGCTGCAATGCGCGGCGACGACGCTGCTGCCACGCTCGGCGTGTGCCACTCCGCTGCCTGATCGTTGACGACAACGTGTCCTTCGCCAAGGCTGCCGGCGCGCTGCTCGCACGCGAGGGCCTTGAGGTCGTCGGCGTTGCGGAGAACGCGACGGCGGCGTTGCGCGAGACGAGGGCGCTCCGGCCCGACGTGGTGCTCCTCGACATCGTCCTGGGTGGCGAGAGCGGCTTCGACGTGGCGCGCGAGCTGATCGCCGACGGCGACGGCTCGACGATCATCTTCATCTCGACCCACTCCGAGGCGGACTTCGCGGAGCTGATCGCCGACGCCGCCGCGGCCGGGTTCATCTCCAAGTCGGAGCTGTCCGCGGAGGCGATCCTGCGGCTCGCGGCCTAGCGGGCGCCGAGGAAGGTGATCACCGCGAGGACCCGGCGGTGGTCCGCCTCGGCCTCGGGGAAGTCGAGCTTCGCGAGGATGCTGCGTACGTGCTTCTCGACCGTGCCCTCCGTCACCCACAGCTGGCGGGCGATGCCGGCGTTCGAGCGCCCTTCCGCCATGAGGGCGAGCACCTCGCGCTCCCGCGGGCTCAGGACGTCGAGCGGGTCCTTGACCCGGCGCGCTGCGAACAGCTCCTGGACCAGCGCGGGGTCGACCGCCGAGCCGCCCTTGATGAGGCGCTCCAGGGTCGCGATGAACTCCCCGACGTCGCTGACCCGGCTCTTGAGCAGATAGCCGCTGCGACTGCCGGTCGCGAGCAGGTCCATGGCGTGCTCGACCTCGACATGGGCAGAGAGGACGAGGATCGCCGTGTCGGGCACCTCGCTGCGGATCACCCGCGCCGCTTCGAGACCCTCGAGCGACTGCGTCGGCGGCATGCGGATGTCGATGATCGCGAGATCCGGCTCGTGTTCCCGGACGAGCTCGATGAGCTCCCGGGGCGTTCCGGACTGACCCACCACGTCGAAGCCGGACCGGTCGAGCAGGCTCGCGATCCCTTCCCGCAGCAGGACGTCGTCATCGGCCAGCACGACCCTGGGCGATGTCCCACGGGTCTCCGGGTCGGACGCCATCGGTTGAGTATCCCGCGATCCGGCGCTGGCGGGTCCGCCCTTCGACGTAGTGCGCGAAGCCGCCGACCGCCCGACGACAGCGGCCTGTCGGAGCCCCAGGATTCAGGACATGCGAGTGCTCATCGTCGAGGCGCACGCGAGGGCTGCCTCCCGGCTCCGCACGGTGCTGCGCGCACATGGCGTCGTCGCGGATCTCGCACGGACCGGAGAGGACGCCTTGTGGATGGCGCCCTCGGTCGCCTACGAGGTGGTCCTGCTCGACACGGCCCTGCCCGGGATCGACGGCCTCGAGACCTGCCGGCGGTTGCGCGCCGACGGTGTCCTCACCCCGATCGCGATGCTGAGCGTCCGCGGCACGGTCGACGATCGCATCGCCGGTCTCGACAGCGGCGCGGACGACGTCCTCACCCGGCCGTTCCAGCTTGCGGAGATGCTCGCGCGCCTCCGAGCGCTCGCACGCCGCGCACCGCGGACGCGCCCGCCGGTGCTACGAGTCGGCGACCTCGAGCTCGACCTCGCGAGCTGCGAGGTCCGGCGCGGCCGGGACCAGGTCCGCCTGACCCGGCAGGAGCGGGCGCTGCTCGAGCTCCTCATGCGGCGCCCTGGCAAGGTGGTCCCGCGCCACGAGCTCCTCGATGCGGGGTGGGACAGCAGCCGGGACCGCCGCTCGAACGTCCTCGAGGTGTGCATCGGCTGTCTGCGCCGGAAGATCGACCGGCGGTTCGACGTGCGCACGATCGAGACGGTTCGCGGCGTCGGGTACCGCCTCGTCGTCGCCTGACGCGTCTCGCGCGAGTCGGCCCTTCCAGGCAGCAGGTACGTCGATCGGCCGCTGGCCGGAAGGGCGAATGGTCACTGGCCGCGATGACGACGGGACGCCGGGACGCCACCGTGTGCGGTAGAGCCCACGCCACCGCGAAGACCCGAGGTGAGACACGATGGAACCCACGACGTTGATGTTCCCGAGGAGCCGCGTCCGGCGGACGCGGGTATTGCTCGCGCACCACGAGGGCCTCGTCCGCGCGGGTCTGCGGGCGCTGCTCGAGCGCGAGGGCGACCTCACGGTGGTCGGGGCGGCGTCGAGCGGCGAGGACGTGGTCGCGCTGGCCGCCGAGCTTCACCCCGACGTCGTCCTGATGGATGCCCGCCTGCCCGGGCTCGACGCGCTGCAGGCGACGCGCCGGATCGTGGCGGAGGCCGGCGGCGCGCCGGTCAACGTCCTGATCCTCGGCGACGACGAGAACGACGACGAGCTCTTCGGAGCCCTCCACGCGGGCGCCAGCGGGTACCTGGTGGATGAGGCGGAACCGGTCGAGTTGCTCCGCGCGATCCGCAGCGTGGCCGACGGCCAGGCGCTGCTCTCCCCCAGCATCGCACGCCGGCTGATCGACGAGCTCGCGTCCCAGCCCAACCCGCATGCGCCCGTCCCGGAGCGGCTGGAGGAGCTCACCGCCCGCGAGCGCGAGGTCATGGGCCTCGTCGCGCTCGGCTTCTCCAACCGGGAGATCGCGGCTCGGCTCGTCGTCAGCGCGGCGACCGCCAAGACGCATGTCAGCCGAGCGATGATCAAGCTCCACGCCCGCGACCGCGCGCAGCTCGTCGCGCTCGCGTACCAGACCCGGCTGGTCGAGCCGCGCCGCAGCATCGAGCGCGGCGGCCTCCGCGGGCTCGTCGCCGCGTAGCCGGCACCTCGGCAAGATGTCGTCCGAAGGCGCATCGTCGAGGGGGACGCAGGGCTCGGCAACCGGCGTGGGAGCCCTGCAGATGGCGGCGCTCCGCGCCGCGCTGGTGCCGGTGGTCCTGTTCGGCGAGCGTCTCCTCGGACCCGCCCGCGACCAAGCCGTCGCGTTCGACGTCGCGCTCACGGCGTTCGGCGTCTGGTCGCTGCTGGTGCTCGTGTGGCACGAGGCGGCGCGCACGCGTGCGATGCCGTTCGAACCCGGACTCCGGCGGATCGAGCCGTTCGTCGACCTCGCGGCCATCGCCGCGCTCACCTACACCTCCGGCGGCCCGTTCTCGGAGACCAGGACGACGTTCTTCGTGCTCCCGCTGCTGGCCGCGGCGCGGCTGCGGCCCGCCGTCACCGCCCAGTGGGCGGCGGCGTCCACCTGCGCCTACCTGCTGCTCTCGATCCTGCACCCCACCGCCGGTGAGCCGGAGGCGACGGCACGCACGGTCAGCCAGCTGGCCTACCTCGCGTGGGCGGGGCTCGCGGCCACGCTCGCCTCCGAGGCGCTCGCCCGGCGCGACTCGGCCATCGCCGCGCTCGCCGCCGACCGCGGCGAGCTGGCGGCGCAGGCGCTCGAGGCCGATCAGCGCGAGCGGCGCCGCATCGCCGAGCTGCTGCACGACGAGTCCCTGCAGACGCTCGCCGTGGCCCACCAGGAGCTCGCCGACTACCGCCGCACCGGCCACGACGCAGCGTTCGATCGCGCCCGGTCGGCGATCGCCGAAGTCACGTCCCAGCTCCGGGGCGAGATCTTCGAGCTCCATCCCTACGTGCTCGATCACGTGGGCCTCGCGGCCGGGCTGCGCGCGCTCGCGGACCGCTGGGCCATCCGGATGGCCACCCCCATCACCGTCGACGTCGACCAGGCCGCAGCCGGCGTTCACGACGATCTGCTCCTCGTGCTGGCCCGCGAGTTCATCTCCAATGCCGCCAAGCACAGCTCGGCCTCCCACGTCGCCATCGTGGTGACCGCCGACGACGATGAGGTCACGCTCGTGGTACGCGACGACGGCGTCGGCTTCGATCCGGAGCGGCGCACGCGCGCCCTGAGCGATGGCCACATCGGCCTCGCCGCCGCCGAGGGGCGCGTGCAGGCCCTGGGCGGGGAGCTGGTGATGCACAGCGCCGAGCAGCGCGGCGCCGTCGCTCGCGTCCACCTGCCGCGCGTGGCCGTGGCGGCGCGGATCACGCGTCCCGGCTACGACTCCGGCCGGAGGGGAAGCTCGGCCCGAAGCTCCGTGCCCGCGCCGGGCGCGCTCTCGACCGTGATCCGCCCCCCGAGCGCCTCCACGCGGTCCTTGAGGCCGACGAGGCCCGAACCGCTCGTGTAGTCGGCGCCGCCGACGCCGTCGTCGCGAACGCACACACGAACCGACCCGTCGACGACTTCGGCCTCGACGACGACGGACGAGGCGAGCGCATGCTTGGCCGCGTTCGTCAGCGCCTCGGATACGACGTAGTAGGCCCCGACCTCGACTTGCTCCGGGAGCCGTCCGTCGATCCGGACGTCCTGCGCGACGGCGAGGGGCGAGCGGCGGGCCAGCGTCTTCAGCGCCGGACCGAGCCCGCCCTGAGCCAGGATCGCCGGGTGGATGCCCCGCGCCATCTCGCGCAGGTCGTCGAGCACGCCCGTGATCTCGGCGGCGATCTCGTCCAGGTCCGCTCGCAGCTCCTCGAGCCCGGCGGGCGCTGCTGCCCGGGCGCCCCGCAGCTGAAGTGCCAGCGAGACGAGCCGCTGCTGGGCGCCGTCGTGCAGATCGCGTTCGATCCGGCGCCGCGTCTCGTCGGCGGTGGCGACGACGCGGGCTCGCGACGCCTTGAGCTCCGCCCGGCTCTCGGCGTTCGCGATCGTCGTGGCGACGAGCTCCGCGAACCCGGCCAGCCGATCCTCCGTCTCGGGCGGCGCCGGCTCGCCTCCGGTCGACGCGGCGACGACCGCTCCCCACAGCCGGCCCTCGACGGTGATCGGCGCGGCGACCGCGGAGCGGATTCCGAACGTGGCCGCGAGCTGGCTCGAGTCGCGGTTGCGCGGGTATCCGTCGATCCGGGCCGGAGCGCCCGTGTCCCGCACGAGCTTGGCGAGCGTGCCGTCGTCGACGGACCACCGGCGTCCGGACGGCACCGGCCCGGCGGCGGCGCTCCATGCAGCGACCACCGTCTGCGCGTCGTCCGCGTCGTAGCGGGACAGGCCGGTCACGTCGGCGGCGAGCAGCCGGCCGACCTCCTCGACGACCGCGGCGAACACCGCCGGCGGCAGGGCCGCACGCGCGACGAGCGTCGCGACGCGTCGCAGGGCGGCCTGCTCGTCGGCGATCCGGCGCAGCTCCTCGCCGGCTTGCGCATTCGCGATCGCCGTCGCCGCGAGCTCGGTGAACTCCGCGATCCGCGACTCCGTCTCCGGGGCGAACGGGGCTTCGCGCGAGGAGGCGGCGATCACACCCCACACCCGTCCGCCGACGACGATCGGACATCCGACGGAGGAGCGGATGCCCAGCGCCTGGGCCTCGCGCGCGATCGGCCCCGACGCGCCCGTGAAGCTGTCGACACGGGCCGGCCGGCCGGTCTCGAGCACTCGTGTGGCGATGCTGGGTCCCTCCAGCGTTAAGCGCGCGCCGACGGCCAGCTCCGCGTCGCCGGTCCGGCTCCACGCGGCGAGCGCGGCGACCGTGCGATCCGCTTCGAAACGCTCCATGCGCGCCAGATCGGCGCCGCATCGAAGCCCGACCTCACGGGTCACGGCCTCGAACACCTCGCTCGTGGCGCCCGACCGCGCGACCAGCGTGGCGACGCGCCGCAGCGCCGCCTGCTCGTCGACGAACCCTTGGAGGGCGCGCCGGGCCTGCTCCGCCTCCTCGGCGCGCTGCCCCGCCTCACGGGCGCGCTCGTGCGCTCGCCGGGCGAGTTCGCTGACCACGTACGCCGTCACGAGCCCGATCACGAGCGACGCAGCGGTGTCGGACTCCGCGGTCCCGAGGCTGTGCAGCGGGGCCCTGAGGAAGAACGCGAACGCCAGCAACGCCGCGACGGCGACGACCCCAGCGACCCGGAACCCCCAGCCGATGGCGACCGGGAGGATCGCGAACAGGTACAGGCTCGTGAGGCCGAGCGGATTGACGAACTGCTTCAGCACGGCGATCACGAGGCTCACGGCCGCGATCGCGGCCGCGCCGACGAGCAGGCCCGTCGCCGTTCGGCGCCAAGCGGACCCGCGACCGGTCATGTTCGACGTGCCGGAATCGCCATCACGGGAACCTCCGGCAAGCCTACGTCGTGATCGCTCCCGCCGCCCGGCGGGGAGATGATCACTCCAGGAGCCCTCGCCGCATCGCCTCGGCGACGCATGCCGCGCGGTCGGAGACGCCCAGCTTCTCGTACATGTGGCTCATGTGCGTCTTCACCGTGGCGGGCGAGAGATAGAGCCGCTCGCCCATTGCGGGCGCGCTCATGCCCTCGGCCATGAGGGCGAGGATCTCGCGCTCGCGCGCCGTCAGCACCGGCCGCTCGTCCTGGACGCCTCGCGCCTGGACCTCGGCGAGCAGGCCGGCCTGGAGCGCGGGCTCCAGGACGAGCTCGCCGCGGGCGACGGCCGCGACCGCGTCGCACACCTCGGGCCGGCTCGCGCTCTTGGAGAGATATCCGGCCGCACCGGTCGAGACGGCCTTGTGGACGATCGCCCCGTCGATCGCCGCCGAGAGGACGAGCACCCGTGTCGGGAGGCCGTCGCGCCGGACGGCGTTGATGACGCCGATCCCGTCGAGGCCGGGCAGAGAGAGGTCGACGACCGCCACGTCGGGCCGCAGGCTGCGGATGAGCTCGAGTGCCTGCCGCCCGTCGGCCGCCTCGGCGATCAGCTCGAGATCGGGCCGTTCGCGGACGGCGCGTGAGATGCCATCGCGAAACAGCGGGTGATCATCGGCCACGAGCACTGAGACGCGCTGGCTCACGACCTCGCTTGTACCACGGGGCTCGACCGAGCGCGGGTTCTCCGGCGCCGGACGGTCGGTCTCGATGGTCAAGAGCTCGGCGGCCGACGGCGGGCCCGGCGGCGACGCGGGTCCGTGGGCTGCCGTCGCCCGTCGGAGCTCCACGCCCATGGCGCCGGGGGGCGCCAGGCCGCTTCGATCTCGTGCTCGGCCTGCTCTTGAACCGTCCCGAGAAGGTCGACGTCCCGGGTAAGCCGGCGCTCGCCGGCGCTCATGCGCCGCAGCAGGCTCCGGACGGCGAACGTCTCGCGATTGCGGGCGTCGCGACGCGCGGCGCCGCCGTCGTCGCTCGTCCGCCCGGCTGCCGGCGGTGCGGGGACATCATGCGTGCTGACGGTCTGGGCCACACCAGTACCGTGACGCCGCTCGCCGCGGCTCGGCATCGTCCCTCCGCAGGATCGATCGGACGACCTCGCCTCATCCGAACGGTGGGGCCGGACTCAACCGCAGGACCCTGCGACCCGCGGATGGGACCGTCGCGCCGGAACCCCCATCGTCGTCGTCATGGGCGTCTCATCCACGACGAACGCCGAGCAGCGCCGGCAGCGCCGGCTCGAGCGCCTCGGCCACCGCGCCGGCGCCCGCCGCAGCTTCCTGCTCGCCTTCGGCGCCCTCTGCGTGGCGTTCGCCTTCACGATCGGCTCGGCGGCGGACGCGATCGTCTCCAGCAGCCACAGCCAGGCGACTCCGCAGGCGACCGTACGCGACTTCCTCACCGCCGCCGAGGTCGACGGCGACGGCGTCACCGCCAACCGCTACCTCACCACCCACGCGCGCCACAGCTTCCATGACGCGGTGACCGCCCCGTCGGCGCAGAGGTTCTTCACCGGTGACGACCTCGACCTCGGCGGCCTGCTCGTCGACACCAACGCGTCCCTCGACCAGCTCAGCTATCGCGTCGTCCCGGACGGCGCGGAGCGGCGCGTCGAGATCTCGCACGGCATCCAGAGCCTCTGGTTCACCCTGCGGCGCGCCACACGCGGCGAGCTCGCGAGGTCCAGCGCGCCGCCGACCCCATGGCGCATCGACTCGAGCGTCAGGGTGCTCGGCGCGCCGCCCGCGTCCGACCACCCCGCTCCCGGCGTCTGATCCACACCCGACCACCCCAGCGAACGGACCGCTCATGTCGATCACCTCTCCGCAGCCTCCGCCCACGAACCACGAGGCGCCCGCCACCGAACGCAGGCGCCCGGACCGGCGGGGCGGGCGCGCCGCGCTCGCCGTCGCCTCCACGGCGCTCGTCGCGGTGGTCGCGCTCACCATCGTCCTGATCGCGACGGGGGCGTTCGACAACACGACGACGGTCGCGGCTCCGACGGCCGCCTCGCCGATCCCCGCCCACTTCGACCCGGCCGCGATCTACGCCGAGGCGAACCCCGGTGTGGTCGACATCACGTCCCGGGCCACCACGACCACGCCGTCCGGGCCCTTCGGCCTTCCGCGCCGCGCGCAGACCACCGACACCGGGACGGGATTCGTGCTCGACCAGCAGGGTCACATCCTCACCGCCGACCACGTCGTCGCCGGCGGCTCGTCGGTCACCGTCCGCCTCCAGGACGGCGCCACACGATCCGCCAAGGTGCTCGGGACCGACGTCTCGGCGGACGTCGCCGTGCTCCAGGTGAACCCGAGCGGCCTCACGCTGCACCCGCTGCGACTGGGAAGCATCGACCAGCTGCGCGTCGGGGATCCCCTCGCCGTCATCGGCGACCCCTTCGACGTCCAGCGCAGCCTCAGCACCGGCGTCACATCGGGACTGGACCGATCGATCCAGGCGCCCAACGGCTACACCATCCCCCACGCCATCCAGACCGACGCGGCCATGAACCCCGGCAACTCGGGCGGCCCGGTCCTCGACGCGCGCGGCCAGGTCATCGGCATCGCCGACCAGATCGCGACCGGCAACAGCGGCGCGGACAGCTCGACGGGGGTCGGCTTCGCCCTGCCGATCGACGTCGCCCGCTCCGAGCTCGGCCGGCTCGAGCGCGGCGTCAGCCCGGGGCACGCCTTCCTGGGGGTCAGCGCCGCGGATGCCGGCAACGGATCCGGTGCCAACGGCGCGCTGGTGGCCTCGGTGAGCCCGGGCGGACCGGCCGCGGCGGCCGGCGTCCACGCGGGCGACCGGATCGTCGCCCTCGGCGGGCGGCAGATCACGGGCGTCAGCGGCGTCGTGGCCGCGACCGCCGCCGATCATCCCGGGGAGCGAACGACCTTGACCGTCGTGCGCGCCGGACGCCGGATCAACCTGCACGTGACGCTCGGCAGCGAGCCGCGATCGGCGACGGGCGGCTGAGGCCGTTGAGTGTCCGGGCGCTCTAGGACGCAGCCACCATTCGCGGAAGGGGCTCGCTTTCCGTCTGCGTCACCGTGGCTTCGCGCCGGCGTGAGACCCAGAGCCACGCGGCGAACAGCAGCGTCGCCCACGTCGCGAGGACGACGATCGGCCGGGCGTGCTGGTGGTGGGTGAAGTAGATCGCGTCGCGCAGTGCCGTGACGGTCGAGCCGGAGGGAAGCCACTGGGAGAAGAACGCGAACGCGGGCGGGAGCAGCGGCGGCGAGACGGCGCCGCCCGAGGACGCGTTGCCGAGCACGACGACGAACAGGAACGTCGGCAGGATCGCCCAGCGGCCGATCAGAACCGCCATCAGCGAGGTGAACGACGCCACCGCCAGCAGTTGAAGCGCGAGGATCCCCCAGGTCTCGGGCACCGGCAGGGCGAGGCGGTTCAACAGCGGCCCTTCGACCAGGGTCAGGATGAGTGACGCGGTGAGGGCGAGTCCCACCACGAACGCGATCTGGTGGCGCCGCGGCAGCCCACCCGCGTTCGCCCCCACCTGGAAGACGGTGAGGAACCCCACGATCGTCGTGACGAGCATCAGGTAGAAGATGTTCAGGCCGCCGGGGTCGTGCACGGACGACGGGTGGGCGTCGCGGACCCGAACCCGCGGGTCGACCGTGGCGACCCTCTCGAGCACCCGGGCGACCGACGCTCCCGCCGCGCTGGCCACATACAGCGTCGGTCGCTCCGAGGCGACGTCAAGAACGGCGTACACGTGCTGCACGTCGATGGCGTGAAGCGCGGCCGGAAGCGACGGGTAGCGGTGGAAGTCGAGCTTGCCTCCCGCGACCCGCTCGGCGGAATCGACCGGGCCGGGCCGCGCGGCCCCGTCGCCGACGATCGCCGCATTGATGTGGCGCGGGATCGGGTCGCCGAGCGAGAGCGAGTATGTGGTGACGAACAACGTCCCCATCGCGATCGCCACCAGTGAGATCAAGATCGCGCGCTCCGCGGGGGTCCATCGGTGTCTCCGCAGCATGTCGCTCCTTCGGGTCGGGAGGATCGACACTGGCCGCGACGGGTGGTGGTCGAATCACGCGTCCGCGTAGTCCGGTGTGGGCGATCTCGTAGTCGCGGGCGGTGGATGGGCGGTACGGTCGGTGGGGCATGGTCATCGAGGGGCCCGCGGAGGTGTTGCACGGCCGGCGCGGCGAGCGCGCGGCGTTGGGTCGGCTGCTTGCGGGAGTGCGGGATGGGCGCAGCGGGGTGTTGGTGGTATGCGGCGAGCCGGGAATTGGTAAGACGGCGTTGTTGGAGTCGGTGATCCGGTCGGCGTCGGGGTTTCGGGTGGTCCGGTCGGTGGGGGTCGAGTCCGAGATGGAGCTCGCGTTCGCGGCGTTGCAGCAGTTGTGCGCGCCGTTGTCGGATCGGTTGGATCGGCTGCCGGTGCCGCAGCGGGACGCGTTGGGGGTGGCGTTCGGGTTGCGGGCGGGGAACGCGCCGGATCGGTTCCTGGTCGGGTTGGCTGTGCTGAGCCTGTTGGCCGAGGTCGCGGAGGAGCGGCCCGTGTTGTGTGTGGTGGATGACGCGCAGTGGCTCGATCGCGCGTCCGCGCAGGCGTTGGTGTTCGTCGCGCGGCGGTTGTTGGCGGAGTCGGTCGCGCTGGTGTTGGTGACGCGAGAGCCGGGCGACGAGCTCGAGGGGTTACCGAAGCTTCCGCTCGACGGTCTGGGTAGTGGTGATGCGCGCGCATTGTTGGCGTCGGCGTTGCGGGTGCCGTTGGATGAGCAGGTGCGGGACCGGGTCGTCGCGGAGACGCGCGGGAATCCCTTGGCGTTGTTGGAGTTGCCGCGCGGGTTGACGGCGGCGCAACTCGCGGGCGGGTTCGGGTTGCCCGACGAGCCGGGGCTCCCGGGCCGGATCGAGGACAGCTTCCGCCGCCGGCTCGCGGCGCTGCCGGCGGACACCCAGCGGCTGTTGCTCCTCGCGGCGGCCGAGCCGGTCGGCGATCCGATGCTGGTGTGGCGGGCGGCCGGACGGCTCGGGATCGCCGTCCAAGCCGCCGCAGAGACCGACGGGCTGCTCACGATCGGCACGAGCGTGACGTTCCGCCACCCCCTCGTCCGCTCCTCGGTGTACCGCGCGGCGTCACCTGAGGACAGGCAGACGGTCCATCGCGCGCTCGCGGACGCGACCGACCCCGACGTCGATCCCGACCGCCGCGCCTGGCACCTCGCCCAAGCGACAGCGGGGGCCGACGAGGACGTCGCCGCTGAGCTCGAGCGCTCAGCCGGCCGAGCTCAAGCCCGCGGCGGACTCGCCGCGGCCGCCGCCTTCCTCGAACGCTCCTGCGCGCTCACCCCCGAACCCACAGACCGAGGCAGACGAGCACTCGCGGCCGCAGAAGCCAAACACCAGGCCGGCGCATTCGACACCGCACTCGGACTGATCGCGATCGCAGAATTCGCACCCCTGGACGAACTCCAACACGCCCAGGTCGACCTGCTCCGCGGCCAGATCGAGTTTGCCGTCAACCGCGGCAGGGACGCTCCCCAGCTGCTGCTCACCGCCGCCAGGCGACTCGAACCACTCGATCAGACACTCGCGCGTGACACGTATCTGGAAGCGCTCACCGCCGTGTTCTCTCCTGGCATCCTGGCGAGCGAAGAGAGTTTGCTGGAGACCGCGCGGGCCGCCAGGGCAGCGCCTCCTGCGTCGCAGCCTCCGCGCCCGTCTGATCTGCTGCTCGACGGCCTGGCGCTGCTGATCACAGAGGGATACGCCGCAGGAACGCCGACGCTGAGAAGGGCGGTCAACGGCTTCCGATGCGAGGACATCTCCCGAGGGGAGGGTCGTCGGTGGCTGTGGCTCGCATCCCGCGTCGCCGCATTCTTGTGGGACGACGGGGCCTGGGACGATCTGTCTGGGCGCTTCGTCCAGCTGGCGCGTGAGGCCGGTGCGCTGAGCGGGCTTCCCTTGGCACTGGCGACCCGCTCGGTGGTGCCATTGTTTGCGGGAGAGCTGGCGGTGGCGTTCTCGCAGCTCGACGAGGTGGTGGCGATCAACGAGGCGACGGGCGCCAGCCTGGCACCGTACGTCGGGCTGGCGCACGTCACCTTCCGAGGCCGCGAAGCCGAGGCCACCCCACTGATCGGGGCCGCCACGAGGGAGATCGTCCGCCGGGGCGACCGACAGGGGCTGAGATTCATTCACTGGGTGACCGCCGTGCTCGACAACGGCCTGGGTCGCTACCAGGAGGCGCTCGTGGCGGCACGGCAGGCCGGTGAGGACACACACGCCTCGTGGTGGCGGAGTTGGGGACTGGTCGAGCTGATCGAGGCGGCCGTCCGGAGCGGCAAGCCCGAGCTCGCCGCCGATGCCCTCGGCCGGCTTACGCAGACGACCGCGGCCGGCGGCACCGATTGGGCGCTCGGGATCGAGGCCCGCTCGCGGGCGTTGCTCACCGAAGGCCAAGCGGCCGAGACGCTCTATCGCGAGGCGATCGAACGGCTCGCCCGCACCCGCCTTCGGGTGGAGCTCACCCGCGCCCACCTCGTGTACGGCGAATGGCTCCGCCGCGAGCGCCGCCGCCTCGACGCGCGCGAGCAGCTACGCCACGCCCACGAGCAATTCACCGAATTCGGAATGGAAGCGTTCGCCGAGCGCGCCCAGATCGAGCTCGAGGCGACCGGCGAACGTGCCCGCAAACGGACCGCCGAGACGCGCGACGACCTGACCCCCCAGGAAGCGCAGGTCTCCCGCCTCGCGGCCGACGGGGCCACCAACCGAGAGATCGCCGCGCAACTGTTCATCAGCCCGAGCACGGTCGACTATCACCTGCGCAAGGCATT
>DATBDM010000150.1:0-6049 GCA_036269915.1 Solirubrobacteraceae bacterium
CAGCGCGAACAGCTCGTCCTGGCCCTGGCCCTCGAGCGCGGCGACGCCGACGATCTCGCCGGCGCGCACCTCGAAGTCGACGCCCTCGCCGGGCTGGCCCTCGAGGCGCAGGGCGCGGACCTCGAGCACGGGCTTGCCGGGCTCGGCCTCGGTCTGCACCGCGGCGACCTCGGCGTCGGAGTCGGTGGCGGCCTCGACGCCGGCGGCGAGCGTGTCGCGCGACTGGCCGAGCATCAGCTCGACCATCCGCTCCTCCTCGCCGGCGCGCGGCACGAGCGTGCCGACCGCGTGGCCGTCGCGCAGGACCGTCGCGCGGTCGCACAGGGCGCTGACCTCGGCGAGGCGGTGGGAGATGAACAGCACCGAGCGACCGGACTCGCGGAAGTCGCGCACGATGCCGGTGACCGTGTCGGCGAGGTCGGAAGGCAGCGACGCCGTGATCTCGTCGAGCAGCAGCAGCTGCGGCTCGTAGGAGAGGGCGCGGGCGAGGTCGAGCATGCGCAGCGTCGGCAGCGGCAGCTCGCTCACCAGCGCGGTGAGGTCGACCGTCAGGCCCATGCGCTCGAGCTCGGCGCTCACGCGGGCGACGTCCGCGCTCGTGAGGCGCAGGTTCTGGGCGACGGTGAGGTCCGGCAGCAGCGCGGGATCCTGGAAGACGGGGGCGAGCCCGACGGCGCGGGCTGCCTTGGGCGAGCCGATCGTGACCGGCTTGCCGTCGACGGCGATCTCGCCGGAGTCACGGGCGATGACGCCGGTGAGGATCTTCACGAGCGTCGACTTGCCGGCGCCGTTGGCGCCCATCAGCGCGTGCACCTCGCCGGGCTCGACGCTGAGGTCGGCCGACCGCAGCGCGACGACCGGGCCGTAGCTCTTCGCGACGTCGGTGACTTCGAGGAGGCTCATGGTGAGCAATCGGCCCGCCCGCGGGCGGGCGGGCGGGCCGATCGGGATCATCTCAGCGGCCTACGGCCCCTGACAGCCCTTGAGCTGGTCGTCCGTGTACGTCGTGTACGGCTCGACCTGGAGCTGGCTGGAATACGTCGGAGCCAGGCTCTTGTCGTAGTACTTCTGCCACTCCGACTTGTTCTGCGAATCCCACACCTGCGGCGTGAGGACCGTCGCGCGGTCGGGGTTCTTGCCCTGCAGCGCCTCGATCGCCACAGCGGCGCCGACGCCGCCGACCGTCGCGGGGTTCGTCACCGCCACGCCCGGCGTGCCGTCGAGCAGCTGGCCGAGGAACTTGTTGTTGTCGGCCCCCACGACCGGGATGCTCTGCTTGCCGGCCGTCTTGAGGGCGTTGACCACGCTGTAGTCGATGCCCGACGTCCAGATGCCGTCGATCTTCGTGCCCGACTGCAGCACGTCGAGCGCCTGCTTGCCGCCCGTGCCGAACTGCCAGCCGGTGAAGGTCTGCTTGACGACCTTGATGTTCGGATAGGCCTTCAGGGCCTCCATGAAGCCCTCGTGGCGCGCCGTGTCGGCGGGGGCGCCGGAGATGCCGCGCATCTCGAGCACGTTGCCCTTGCCGCCCATCTTCTTGGCGAGCCAGTCGCCGCCGAGCTTGCCGTACTCCTTCTGGTTGTTCGTGACGTTGTAGACGTCGGGCGAGTCGATCGCCTGGTCGACGGAGATGATCTTCACGCCGCGCCGCTTGGCCTCGGCGATCACCGAGTTCAGCGCGGTGGCGTCGGCCGGGTTGATGATGATCGCCTTCGCACCCGACGAGATCAGGTTGCGGATCGCCGCGATCTGCTCGGGCGCCGCGCCATTCTGGTTGGAGACCAGCACCTTCGAGACCTGGCCGCTGGCGGCCGCCTGCGCCTTGACCGCGCAGATCATCTCCTCGCGCCAGCCGTTGCCGACGAGCGTGTTGGAGACGCCGATCGTGTACTTCTGGTTGCCGCTGCCCGAGCTGCCGCTCGAGCCGCTGCTGGAGTTGTCCGAACCGCTGCCGCACGCCGCGACGACGGCGGCCAGCGCGAGCGCCATGAGCGCTCCGCCGAGCTTCCTACTCACCTGCATGCTGCTCCTCCTCGGTGGACTCAGGCGGCGTGACCGGCGCCGCACCGGAGACTGCGCCGCGCAGCGTCCGCGCAAGGCGGCGCGCATGCTCGGCATAGGCGCCGTCGAAGAGCTCGGCCGAGCGGCCGGCCCCCACGACGGCGGGGCTGGTGATGACCGGCGGCAGCGCTCCGGAAGCGTGCAGAGCCATCGCGGTCCTCACCTTGAGCTCGTTGGCCAGCGCCACGGCGGCGATGGTCGAGCCGGGTCCGACGGGCGTGTCGAGCCCCGCGATCGCCACCAGCGCGTCGCCCGGTGGCGTGCAGAGATCGAGCACGACGTCGGCGTGGTCGAGCAGGCGGGTCCCGGACGAGTGCCCGGACCTGCTCTGGCGGGACGCCTCGACCGCGGTGACCGCCACGACCGGCAGCCCCCGCGTCCGCGCCCCCATCGCCATTTCGATCGGGACCGCGGTGGTCCCGCCCGCGCTGAAGACGACCATCACGTCCGGCGGGTGCAGCTCGAAGTTGCTCAGGATCGTCTCGGCGAGCCCCTCGACGCGCTCGATGAACATCGCCTGGCGCTGCCCGTTGGCCCCGACGACCTGGGTGTGGAAGGTCATCGAGAGCTCCACCAGGGGGTGGAAGCCCGGGTAGGAGCCGTAGCGGGGGAAGAGCTCCTCGGCCGCGATCCGCGAGTGGCCGGTGCCGAAGGCGTGGACGAGCCCGCCGGAGCCGATCGCCTCCGCGCACAGCCCCGCCGCCGCCTCCAGCGCCTCCTCCTGCGTGTCCGCGAGCCGCCCGAGCAGCTCGCTCGCCGCGGGCAGGAAGCCGGTCGCCGTGGCGGTCTGCGTCACCCGGTGACCTCGGGATCGAGCTCGATCGGCTCCCACCGGCCGGTCTGCATCGAGCGATAGCAGGCGTCGAGGATCACGTTGACGACGTAGCCGTCGGCGAACGTCTCGCGCGGCTTGGCGCCGGTGAGGAAGCACTCGACGAAGTGGCGCAGCTCCTCGTGATAGCCGTAGTGGCGGGCCTCGTCGGGGATCGGATAGACGAAGCCGGTGTCGGCGTCGGCCTTCTCCATCAGATAGCCCGCGGGCTTTCCGATGAAGCCCCACACCGACGTGTTGGTGGAGTCGGTGATCAGCCGGCCCTCGGTACCCATGACCTCGTTGCGCAGCTCCATCCCGCCCTTGGCCGACCACGAGGCCTCGGTGATCGAGATGCCGCCGTTGGCGAACTTGAGCATCGCGACGGCGTTGTCCTCGGCGGTCGTCTTGTCGCCGTGGGTGAGCGTGGCGCCCCAGGCGAAGGCGTGCGTGACCGGGACGTCCTTGCCGAAGAAGTAGCGTGCGACCTCGACCGTGTGGCAGCCCATGTCCAGCAGCGCGCCTCCGCCGGCCTGCTCGGCGTTCCAGAAGTGCTCGGCGTGCGGGCCGGAATGGGCCTCGCGGGCGCGCACGGAGAGCACGTCGCCGATCGCGCCGGACTCGATCATCTCGCGTGCCTTCATCACGTCGGGCGAGAACACCTCGGTCTCCGCGTAGCCATGCATGACGCCGGCCTCGCGGACGATCCGGACGATCTCGGCGGCCTCCTGCGCGTTGCGCGCGAGCGGCTTCGTGCACACGATCGCCTTGCCGGCGCCCGCGGCGGTGCGGACGGCCTCGACGTGCAGGTGGTTGGGCAGCGCGACGACGACCATGTCGACGTCTGGGTCGGCGCACAGCTCGGCCATGTCGGTGTACTGGCGCCCGATCGCGCGGCGGCGCCCGAAGTCGGCCGCGCGCTCGGCGCTGCGCGAGTAGTTGGCAACCGCGCGGGCCCGGGCGACGTCGCGCAGGCCGTCGAGGTAGAAGTCGGCGACGAAGCCGGAGCCGAGCACGCCGATGCGGACGAGGCGCTCATCGCTGTCGGCGGCCGTCGGGGCTGGGATGGTCGAGGGGTCGGTCATCGCTCCGAATGTCTAGACAACTAGGGGACCGGCCCCGGACCGTACTCAGCGGCGATCGGGCAAGTCAAGTCGTCTCGTGGCCCGACCGTATCCGCCACTTTGTTCGGCTGTCAAGCACAAGTTGGTGCGTAGCGCTCTTTCCCGTACCGAAGTCGGGTGCTTGACAGGCGCAAGCTCGCTGGGATTGACTGCGTCGGGTGAGCACCGCGAACCGCCCTCCCGAGCGCGCTCGCGCCGCCGGTGCCGGCACGATCCTCCGCCTGGTGCGGGAAGGGCGCGCGAGCACGCGGGTGGAGATCGGCGAGCTCACGGGGCTCGCGCGCTCGACGGTCACCCAGCGGGTCGACCAGCTGCTGGCCGAGGAGCTGCTGCTCCCGGCCGGCGACGCGGCGTCCACGGGCGGGCGCCCGTCGCGCCGGCTGGCGTTCAACCGCTCGGCCGGCGTGGTGCTCGCGGCCGACCTCGGCGCGACCCATTCGCGACTCGCGCTGTGCGACCTCGGCGGCGAGATCCTCGCCGAGACGATGGCCGACCAAGCGATCGCGGACGGCCCCGACGCGGTGCTCGGCTGGGTCGAGGCGCGCTTCGACGCGCTGCTCGAGCGGGCTGGGCGCGACCTCGCTGCCGTGCGGGCGATCGGCGTCGGCGTCCCGGGTCCGGTCGAGTTCGCCACCGGGCGCCCGATCGCCCCTCCGATCATGCCGGGCTGGGATGGCTACCCCGTCGCCGACCGCCTCGGCGAGCGCTACGCGGTGCCGGTGCTCGTCGACAATGACGTGAACATCATGGCTCTGGGCGAGCACTGGGCAAGCTGGCGCGACGTCGACCACCTGCTGCTGGTCAAGGTCGGCACCGGCATCGGCTGCGGCATCGTCGCGGGCGGGCGGATCCACCGCGGCGCGCAGGGCGCGGCCGGCGACCTCGGGCACATCCAGATCACCAGCGATCCCTCCGTGGTCTGCCGCTGCGGCAACATCGGCTGCATGGAGGCGGTGGCGGGCGGCGGCGCGATCGCCGCCTCGCTGCGCGCCCAGGGCGTGGAGGCGCGCGACGGCCGCGACGTCGTCGCCCTCGTTCGCTCCGGCAGCCCCGCGGCGGTGCGCGAGGTGCGTGAGGCGGGCCGCGTGCTCGGAAGCGTGCTGGCGACGAGCGTGAACCTCTTCAATCCGGCGGTGATCGTCATCGGCGGCGACCTCTCCCACGCCGAGGAGCACCTGCTGGCCGGCGTCCGCGAGGTCGTCTACCAGCGCTCGCTTCCGCTCGCGACCCGCTCGCTGCGGATCGTCCGGAGTCGCCTGGACGACCGCGCGGGCGTAGTCGGAGCGTCGGTGATGGCAATCGAGCACGTCCTCGCGCCGGATGCGGTCGACGACGCGCTCAGCGGTCGCGGCGTCGTCGCGGGCTGAGGGTCGACCTCACGTCGATGGAGCCCGGCTAGCGAACGTCAACCCCGCTGGGTAGGGGAGTGCCGGGTCGGGCGGGGCGGATGGTCGGGCGGGGATCCCGCGTGGCGCGTTCTGCCTCTGGTGGAGGCAAAACGCGCCAACCGCTCGCGCTCGTCGCCGCCGCGCCAGCCGAACTCGCCGCCCTACCCAGCCGGGGTTGACGTGCAGCGACTCCGGCAGACCGCGACGAGCTCCCTCGCCGCCGCCTCCGAGTCCCCCGTGCGGGCCAGCGACGACGCCGCGCCGACCGCGATCGCGCCCGCGTCGAGGAACGCGCGGGCGTTCGACGCGTCCACCCCGCCCGTGACGAGCAGTGGCACCCCGGCGAGCGGCGCCAGCAGCTCGCGGACGTAGGACGGGCCGCCGAGCGAGCCCGGGAACAGCTTGACCACGTCCGCGCCGAGGCCGACCGCGCGCTCGACCTCCGACGGCGTGAGCGTGCCCGGGACCATCGGGACGCCGACCTCCGCAGCCCGCGCGAGCGCCGCGTCGACCGTCGCCGGTGCCACGCAGAACGTCGCGCCGGCGCCGACCGCGCGGTCGACGTCCGCCGCCGTGCGCACCGTCCCCGCGCCGACGAGCACGCCCGGATGGCGCTGGCGCGCCGCGGCGATGACCGCCTCGGCGTCCGGCGAGTCGAGCGTGAC
>DATBDM010000151.1:0-25027 GCA_036269915.1 Solirubrobacteraceae bacterium
ATCCTGGACCGCTCGAGTACGACGAACGTCGGCGAGCTGATGCTGTCCTACGGCGGCGGCGGCCACCAGGCGGCCGGCACCTGCCAGGTCGGCAACGCCGACGCTTCCCGCGTGCTCGACGAGCTCGTCGCGGCGATCAACATCGACGGGTAGGGGGCGAACTTCACCGCCGCCCGGCTATGGGCGGCGTGGACGAGTTTCGCCGGACCCATCGACAGCCGCCCGATCCGTCCGGCGAAACCAGTCCCCCAGACACGAAACGCCGGACAGACGCCGAGCGGCGCGACTCGTCCGGCGAAACTGACCGTCGGATCGTGGCGCGCGCCGCTCGCTCGGAAGGCATCATCTCGACGCGCGAGCTCCTCGATGCCGGGTTGACGTACACCGGCATCAGGCATCGACGGGCGCACGGATGGCTCATCCGGCGTCATCGAGGGGTGTATCTGGTCGGAGCCGTCGCAGGGCCGCTGGCGCCGGAGGTCGCGGCACTCCGCGCCTGCGGCGACCGAGGGGCGATCAGCCACTACGCCGGGACCGCGCTGTGGCGGATGCGGGCGCGCGTCGACGGTCCCATCGACGTGTCAGTCGTCGGCGGCGACCCGCGACACCGTCCCGGCATCCGCGTGCACAACGTCCGCACGCTCGAATGGACGACGCACCGCGGCATCCCCGTCACCACCCCCGCCCGCACCCTCCTCGACCTGGCGGCGGTCGTGAGCGCCGAGGACCTCGCCCGCGCCGTCGAGGAGGCGCGGGTGCTGGGACTCGTCACCGATGCCGACCTCCACGAGCTGCTCGACCGCCACCCGCGTCGCGCCGGCACCGCCGCGCTGCGCCGCGAGCTCGGCGAGAAGGCCCGCCTCACCCGCTCCGAGGCCGAGCGCCGGCTTCTCCAGCTGATCCGGCGCGCTGGGCTCCCCCTCCCCGAGACCAACGTGCGCGTCCTCGGCCACGAGGTCGACGCGCTGTGGCGTACCGCGAAGCTGATCGTCGAGATCGACGGCTTCGCGGCGCACGGCACCCGCGTCGCCTTCGAACGCGACCGCGCGCGGGACGCGCAGCTCGTCGCCGCCGGCTACCGCGTGATCCGCATCACCTGGCGCCGGCTCCGCGACGAGCCGGAGCGGGTCATCGCGCAGCTGGCCATGGCTCAGGCCTGACGCGGCTCGATCTCGAGCAGGACCTCGCGCGGCGCGTGGTCGACCTGCAGGGTCGTGTGCTCGATCCCGAAGCGCTCGTGGACGAGACGGTCGAGCTCGCGGCGGCGGGTGTGGCAGTCGTCGCCCGGCGCGACCATGACGTGGGCGGCGAGCGCCGGGAAGCCCGACGTGACCTCCCAGACGTGCAGGTCGTGGACCTCGACGACGCCCGGATGCGCGGCGAGCGCGCGGCCGACGTCCTCGGAGCGCACGCCCGCGGGCGAGCCCTCGAGCAGCACGCGCGCCGCGTCGTGCAGCAATCCCCACCCCGAGCGCACCATCAGGAACGCGACGAGCAGGGCCGCCAGCCCATCGGCGGCGCGAAAGCCCGTGAGGAGGATGATCGCACCGGAGAGCGCCGCGGCCAGCGACGCGTAGAGGTCGGTGAGCACATGCTGGCGGGCGCCCTCGACGTTCAGCGACCGCCGCTCCGCGCGCGCCAGCTGCCACGCCGCGGCGACGTTCACGCACGCCCCGAGCAGACCGACGACGAGCACCACGCCGCCCTCGATCTCCCCCGGCGGCGAGATCAGCCGCTGGACCGCCTCGACCGCGATCACCCCCGCGAGTACCAGCAGCGCGGCCCCGTTCGCCTGGGCGGAGAGGATCTCCGCCCGGCCGAGTCCGAAGGTGTAGTCGGCGCTCGGCGGCCGGGCCGCGAGCCGCGCGGCGACGAGCGCCAGCGCGAGCGAGCCGGCGTCGGTGACCATGTGCGCGGCGTCGGAGAGCAGCGCCAGCGAGCCCGAGATCAGGCCCGCCACGACCTCGGCGATCATGAAGGCGACGATCAGCGCCAGCGCCGCGGCCAGGCGGCGCCGATCGGCGTGCGGGGCGACGCCGTGATGGTGGTGCGCGTGATCGTGTCCGTCTATCTTGGGGCTCCGTGTCCCGGTCTCGACCCATGATGGCGGTTGCCGCCGCCCTCGTGCTGGTCCTGGCGGGGTGCGGCGGAGGCAAGCAGTCGGGCGACCCGGTCGACCAGGTGCCGCAGGCCAACGGCCTGCGCGACAAGGTCGTCACCGCGCAGTCGCCCAAGCCCGCCGACTTCCCCGCCACGAAGGGCCGCACGCTGCAGCAGGTCGCCAACGGCATCGGCGGCGGGAAGATCCAGGCGGCGCTGGCCTCCTCGCAGTTCGACGTCGGCTCGAACCGGCTGGCCTTCGGCGTCATCGACGACCAGGGCCAGTTCGTCTACGGCAAGACCGCGGTGTACATCGCGCCCAAGCCCGGCAAGCCCGCGCAGGGCCCGTTCGTCGCGCCGGCCGACGTGCTGCTGACCAAGCCCGCCTACCGCTCCAAGCAGGCGGCGACCGAGCAGGATCCGTTCTCGGCGATCTACGCCGCCCAGGTGCCGTTCCGGAAGGCCGGCAAGTGGACGATCCTCGTTGCCACGCAGGCGGGCGGCAAGCTCGTCGCCGCGCCGAGCCAGGTGCAGGTCTCGACACCCCAGGACGATCCGATCCCGCGCGTCGGCGAGATGGCGCCGAAGGTGACGACGGACACGCTCGCCTCGGCCAAGGGCGACGTCTCGAAGATCGACACCCGCCAGCCGCCCGACGACATGCACGGCGTCCAGTTCGCGGACGTCGTCGGCAAGAAGCCGGTCGCGCTCCTGTTCGCCACGCCGCAGCTGTGCCAGTCCCGCGTCTGCGGCCCCGTGACCGACGTCGCCGAGCAGATGAAGGCCACCTACGGCAAGCAGATCGACTTCATCCACCAGGAGGTCTACGTCGACAACGACCCGCGCAAGGGCCTGCGCGAGCCGCTGCGGCAGTTCGACCTCCGCACCGAGCCGTGGCTGTTCGTGGTGAACCGCCAGGGGCGGATCACCGCCCGGCTCGAGGGCTCGATCGGCGTCCACGCCTTCGAGCAGGCGCTCAAGACGGCACTCTGAGCATGCGCCGCGCCGCCGCCCTGATCGCCGCGCCGGCGGCAGCGCTGCTGGCCCTCCCGGCGACGGCCTCGGCGCACGGGATCGTGCAGCGCGAGGACCTGCCGATCCCCCACGTCGTCTTCGCGTGGGCCGTCGCCGGCGTGCTCGTCGTCTCCTTCGTCGCGCTCGGCGCTTTGTGGCCGCGCCCGCGCCTCGAGGATCCCGCCTGGCGCGCGCTGCCCGCGGGCCGCGTGCTCGGCTCGCGCGCGTGGGACGTCGTGCTCGGGAGCGCCGGCGTGCTGCTGCTCGCCGTCGTGCTGGGCGCGGGCTGGATCGCGGGCGGGACGGCGCTCGACAACCTCGCCCCCACCTTCATCCTGATCACGTTCTGGGTCGGCCTGGCCTTCGCCAGCGTGCTGTTCGGGGACGTGTTCGCACTGCTCAGCCCCTGGCGAGCCCTTGGCCGCGGGACCGGCTGGCTCGTGCACGGCGTGCTCCGCCGCCCGGTGCGCCACGCCGCCTATCCCGAGCGACTCGGCCGCTACCCCGCGGTCGCGGTGCTGCTGATCTTCGGCTGGATCGAGCTCGTCTCGGGCTGGGGCGACGCGCCCGCGACGCTGGCGAGCGCCGCCGCCGGCTACACGGTCATCACGCTCGCCGGGCAGGCGGTCTTCGGCGTCGAGGCCTGGACCCGCCGCGCCGAGGGCTTCGCCGTCTACTACAACCTGCTCTCGCGCATCTCGATCTGGGAGCGGCGCGCCCGCGTCCTCGGCGTGCGGCCGCCGCTCGCCGGGCTCCCCCGCATGGAGCGCCCGGTCGGGACCGTCGCCTTCGTGCTGACGATGATCGGGACGGTCACGTTCGACGGGCTCGGCCAGGGCCCGGCGTGGGCGAGCCTGCGCGGCGTGCTGGTCGACGGCTTCACCGCCGTCGGGATCAGCGCCGAGGCCGCCCCGAAGTGGGCATCGACCGTCGGGCTGGTCGCGTGCGTCGCGCTCATCGCCGGCTTCTACCGGCTCGGCATCTCGGGGGCGCGCAGCGTCGGCGGCAAGCTCGGCGAGGCGGAGCTGCGGGTGGCCTTCATCCACACGCTCGTGCCGATCGCGGCGGTCTACATCTTCGCCCACTACTTCTCGTTCCTGCTCTTCGAGGGCCAGGGCGTGATCTACCTCGCCTCGGACCCGTTCGGCCAGGGCTGGGACCTGTTCGGGACCGCCTCGACCGGGATCGACTACAGCCTGATCAGCCAGACCGGCACCTGGTATGTGCAGGTCGCCTTCGTCTGCGTCGGGCACGTCTCGGCGCTCGTGCTCGCCCACGACCGCGCGCTGGCGCTCTACGACGACGTCAAGCTCGCCGTGCGCTCGCAGTACTGGATGCTCGGGGTGATGGTCGGCTTCACCTCGCTCGCCCTCTGGCTGCTCGCCCAGGCGTCGGCCTAGCCGCAGGAGTCGGGCGGCGGCGGCGCGGCCGGATCCGGCCGCTGGCCCCACGCCTGCCATTCGCGCAGGACCGGGCGCGCGGCGGCCAGGTCGGTGGAGACGAGCCCGACGCGGAAGAGGTTGTCCTCGCGGAACGTGTACTGGAACGCCGCGGTCACCCGCGGGTCGCGCCACCAGCGCACCAGCGCGTCGTGCAGGCGCCGGCACCCCTCGCCCTCGCTGCGGATGCCGCGCGTGAGCGCGAACTGCGTGTCGACCGCGCCGACGCCGGTCTCGGTGATCCAGATCGGCGGCACCCGGTCGCAGCCCTTCGCGTCGAGGGCGCTCGAGACGGCGTCGACCGGATCGGGCGCGCCGACGTAGGCGTGCTGCGCCCACGCCGCCGCCGAGCAGACGAGCTCGCGCGGCAGCCCGCCGATGAACGAGCCCACGCTCGTGCGCCGCGCCGAGTCCGTCGTCGCGCCCGCGGTCTCGCCGAGCACCAGCTGCTGGTCGCCGGGCGCGGCGGCGAGCGCCTGGCGCATCGCCTCCGCGACCGGGACGTAGGTGCGGGCCGCGAGGCTCGGCGAGCCGGGATCGCACGCCGCGCGCTGCGGGGAGACGAAGTAGGCGAGGTTCGGCTCGTTCCACGGCGACCAGTAGCGCAGCGTGGCGCCGGCCGAGCGCGCGGCGGCCAGCACGTCGCCGATCAGCGTCCGGTAGGCCGGGAGCGCCTCCGGCTTGATCGGCGCGCTCACCGGGCCGGCGGAGCCCTCGAGGCAGCCCTGCTGCGGCGCGGCGGCCCAGGCCGGCGTGCCGGTGATCACGACCAGCGCCTCCCAGCCACCCTGGCGCTGGCGCGAGGCGAGCGCGCGCAACTGGTCGCGGACACCCGCCCAGGGCGAGCACGGCGGCTTGTCGCGCATGCAGCCGGTCTGCGGCTGGTCGAGGTTCGGGGGCTGCGCCGGATCGGGCTGCAGCGTGTTCCAGCTCAGCGCGAGCCGGTAGTAGCGCGGATGGATCGCGGCGAGCTGATCGCGCCAGCGCGCGAACGGGTCGGGCGCGTCGCGCGCGCCCGGCGCCGCGACGAGCAGTGGGCTCAGCTCGGTGATGCCGACCGCGAGCCCCTCGGCGGGGGCGGCCGTCGCGGTCGGCGACGGGGACGGGGTCGGGGTAGGCGTCGGCGGGCCGCCGCCGCAGCCGGCGAGCAGCGTCAATCCCAGAGCGAGCGCCGCGGCGAGCCGCGGCGCCGGCCCGTTCAGACCGCCGAGACCTCCTCCTCGTCCGCCACGCGGAACGAGGAACCGCAGCCGCAGGCCGCGATCACGTTGGGGTTGTCGACCTTGAAGCCCGCGCCCTGCAGGGTGTCGACGTAGTCGACGACCGCGCCCTTGACGTACGGCAGGCTCGGGCCGTCGACGAGGATGCGGAGACCGTGGTCGATGAAGACCTGATCGCCGTCGCGCTCGGTATCGAACGCGAGTGCGTACTGGAAGCCCGAGCAGCCGCCGCCGCGGACGCCGACCCGCAGGCCGGAGGTTTCGAGGCCGCCGCCCTGGCCGGCCAGGAACTCCTGGACCTTCTCGGCGCCCTTTTCGGTGAAGGTGATCAACGTGCTAGCTCCAGTGCCGTCGGAGTCCAATGCTTCAGGAAGGATAGCGCCCGCTACCCTCTCCCGGAATGCCCAGCACGGAGGACCTCAAGCAGCGCATCGAGGCGGCCATCCCCGGCGCCCGGGCGGATGTGACGGACCTCACGGGCGGCGGTGACCACTTCAGGGCGACCGTCGTCGCCGCCCAGTTCTCCGACCTCTCGCGCATCGAGCAGCATCGCCGTGTCTACGGTGTGTTCGGCGCGGAGATCGGCGGGCCGATCCACGCCCTGTCCCTCGAAACCAGAGCGGAGTGAGCATGAGCGAGAACGCGATCCGCGACGCGATCCATGAGGCGATCGGCGAGCACGAGGTGATCCTCTTCATGAAGGGGACGCCGGAGCAGCCCATGTGCGGCTTCTCCGCTCGCACGGTAGCGGCGCTCGACGCCGTCGGCCACGAATTCGCCGCCGTCGACATCCTTCCCGACCCGCGCATCCGGCAGGAGCTGTCGGCGCTGTCGAACTGGCCCACCATCCCGCAGCTGTTCGTGCGCGGTGAGCTCGTCGGCGGCTGCGACATCATCACCGAGATGTACGAGTCCGGCGAGCTGGCCGAGCTGCTCGGCGTCAAGCCGTCGGCCGACGCCCCGGCGCAGGCGCCCGCGGGCGTGCAGCCCGGCGCGGCCCCGCTGCAGATCGACAACAACCTCAACTAGTTCGTACAGACGTGGCGACGGCCAGCGCGTGGCGCAGGCCGCGCCGCGTCTCGAGCCGGTAGGCGATCGGGCCGGCATCCCACAGGAGCACGTTGCCGCGCACCAGTGCGCGCGTGCCCTGGATCGGGATGCCGTTGCGGTCCATCACCAGCACCTCGTGCGGCGCGCCGTCGAGGAAGTACCCGGGCGCGGTCCCGACCCGGATGCGGCGCACGCGCGTCGGCTGCGAGGCGAACTTCTCCAGGAACGGGATCCCCCGCCCCTGGAACTCGGTCAGCGCGTCGCCATCGGTCCAGCGCAGGGTCACGGCGCCACCGGCCAACCGGTCCGACCAGCGGGCCTGCGCGGGCGCGCCGAGCGCGGCAGGCAGCCGCAGGAACGGCGCGCGGCGGCGAGCCTCCGCTAGTGCGATCGGGCGGCCGAGGTCCAGCGGCCCGCGGGAGACGTCCGGCGCGCGCGGCGCCTGGACGATGCGCGCTGAGCCGGTGAGCCCGAGCACGCGCAGCACCGCCGAGCGCGCGGGCGGCACGAGCGCCGTGGCGACGACCAGCACGAGCAGGACGGCCGCGGCGAGCGCGAGCGGCCCGTGCGGCCGCCACCGCCACCGCCTCCGCGCGGGCGGCGCGGGCGCCATCCGCGCGCGCACCGCGGGAACGAGGTCGGGGGTCTGGGGCCATTCGAGCGCCGCGCCGAGCGCGCGCAGCTCCTGCTCGATCATGCCGCCACCTCCTCGCGCAGGCGATCGAGCGCCCGCGACAGCCGCGACTTGACCGTGCCCGGCCGGCAGCCGAGGACGGCGGCGATCTCGCGCTCGGGCAGGTCGAGCACATAGCGCAGCGCGAGCACCGTGCGATCGCGCTCCCCGAGCGCCGAGAGCGCGCCGGCGAGCTCCGCCGCCCGCTCGCGCACGAGCACCGTGGCCAGCGGGCCGTCGGGGGCCGGCTCGGTCTCGGCCGCGACGGCCGCCCGCGCCGTCCAGCCCTCGCGGCGGCCCGCCGCGCGCCGGCGTGTGCGCGCCTCGTTGGCGACGATCGCCAGCAGCCACGGGCGGAACGGCGCGCCGGAGCGGAACCGTGGCAGCGCCCGCCAGGCCTTGACGAACCCGTCCTGCGCGGCGTCCTCGGCGTCCGCCGGGGAGCCCGTGAGCACGAGCGCGGTGCGGAAGGCGATCGGCTGATGTCGGCGCACGAGTTCCTCGAAGGCGGCCGCGTCCCCGCGGCGCGCCCGTTCCGCGAGCTGCTGATCGTCCGCTGGGCGGCTCACCACCGCTGCTCCTACGCCGCAGGGCCCGTGTCGGTTCCGATCCTCTCACGGAACCGATCCGCGCCGGGCGGCGTATCCGGCACATGTCACCGCGCCGCACCCTCATCCCCGCCGCGCTGGCCGCGGCGCTTCTGGTCGCACCCGCCGTCGCGCAGGCGAAGGAGGTCAGCGCCGTGAAGGCGTGCGGCGGCGGCGAATGCCAGACCGTCACGGTCAACGGCGAGGACGGCATGGGACTGATCCCCGGTGGCCGCGGCGGCGGACCGCCCGACCATCGCGTGCCGTTCCACCGCCTGACGCTGGTGGTCGGGGCCGACGGGCAGGTCGAGGGGCGCATACACGTGCTCTTCGCGCCGTCGCTGCGGCTGGTCGCCATGGACGAGCCCGGCGCGGACATCGTCTGGGAGACGCCGCCGCCCGCCGCGCTGCGCATCGCGCAGCGCGTCACCCGTGGGATCGCGCCACGGCCGGCCTCGCGGATGCCGATCGAGCGTCCGGCGGCCGCCACCTTCGCGACGCCCGATCCCACCGCCGCGCCGCCGCGCGCGGCCGACGACGGCGGCGGCGTGCCCTGGCTCGCGCTCGGGGCCGGCGCGCTCGTCGCGCTCGCCGCGGCCGGGCTCGGCGTGCGCGCGGTGCGCCGCCCGCACGGCGGGCTGAGCTAGAGGTCGCGGCGGGCGAACGCCCACCCGGCCACCGCGCCGAGCCCCGCGAGGTAGACGGCCGCCCACGGCCACAGCCACCCGCCGAGCGAATGCGCGCCGCCGAACGGCCCGAGCTCGAGCACGATCCGGGTGAAGCCGACGGTCTCCGCCGTGATGGCCGCGAGCGCGTCCTGGTAGAGCGCCTCGAACGGCAGCGCCCAGCTCGTCGCCGTCGCGACGTCCTCGAGCGTCCCCGAGCCGATGACCTGCGCGATCTGGCCGAGCAGGCCGCCCGTCAGGCCCGCCCCGAAGAGCATGAACACCGCGATGCCGTTCGCCGTGCTCGACAGCAGCACGGAGCCGGCCAGCGAGAGCCCGCAAAGCACCGCGACGCCCGTCGCGAGCTCGAGCGCCGGCTCGAGCGTCCGGTCCGGCCACCAGCCCGAGAACGCCCACGTGATCGCCGCCGTACTGAGGAAGACCAGCACGACGTAGCCGGCGCAGACGGCGCTCGCCGCCCCGAAGCGCCCGAGCAGCAGCGCGCGCCGGCTGAGCGGGCGGACGAGCAGCGGCTGCAGCAGGCCGCGCTCGGCCTCGCCGCGGACCGCGCCCAACGTGAGGAAGACCGAGAGCACGGCGCCGAGGAACAGCGTCGCGAACATCGCGAGGCCGAGCATCGTCGCGGCGGCGACCGTCCGCGTCTGCACGCCGGGGAACTCGGGCGAGAGGCCGTCGTCGATCGTGCGGTTCGCCTGCCAGACGCCGAGCCCGTAGAGCGCGAGGAACGCGATGGTCAGCAGCGCGATGACGAGGAAGACGCGCCGCCGGAGCGACTCCCGGAGCGCGAGGCCGGCGACGACGCGCGCCCCGCTCACGAGCCGCCGACCGCCTCGAGGTAGGTGTCCTCGAGCGAGGAGGTGAGCACGCGCACGCCGTAGACGGAGGCGTTGGCCGCGACGAGCTCGGCGACGATCCTGGGGGTGTCCTCGCGCGTCGCGTCGGCGAAGACGCGGACGCCGGCGTCCGTCTCGACCTCGACGCCGCCGGGCCGCGACAGCTCCGCGGGCGTGCCGGCCGCGACGACCTCGCCCCGCGCGATGATCGCGACGCGGTCGCACACGAGCTCCACCTCCGAGAGCAGGTGCGAGTTCAGCAGCACGGCGACGCCGCGCGCGCGCAGCTCCTCGAGCAGCCGGCGGACCGTGCGCCGGCCGGCCGGGTCGAGCGCGCTCGTCGGCTCGTCGAGCAGCAGCACCCGCGGCTCGCCGACGAGCGCCTGGGCCAGGCCCAGCCGCTGCTGCATCCCCTTGGACATCTCGCCCACGCGCCGCCCGCCGACGTCCGCCAGCCCGACGACGCCGAGGAGCTCCTCGCGCTCGATCGAGCCGCCACCGCTGCCGGCGAGCCGCTGGTGCAGGGCGAGCAGCTCGTCGGCCGTCATCCAGCCGGGGAAGCGGAAGAGCTCCGCGAGATAGCCCAGCGCCCGCTGCGCCGGCGCGCTGCCCGCGGGCGAGCCCACCACCTGCGCCCGACCGCCCGACGGCCGCACGAGCCCGCACGCGATCTTCACGAGCGTCGACTTGCCCGCGCCGTTGGGCCCGAGCAGCCCGACCAGCTCGCCCTCCTCGACCTCCAGGTCGACGCCCCGCAGAGCCTCCGTCGCGCCGTAGGCCTTGCGCAGCTGCGAGACGGCGAGGGCGGCGGGCACGCGTAGCATCCTCGCGCATGTCGTCCGCCCTCGACGCGGTGGTCTTCGATCTCGACGCCACCCTGACCGACTTCGACGCCGTCGAGGCGGAGGTCTGGAGCCGCACGTTCGCGCACCTGCGGGCGGCGCTGCCCGCGATCGAGGAGGCGCCCGTGCGACAGCGGCATCTGACCCTGCGCGAGCGCTTCTACGACGAGATGCTGGCCGGCCGCACGGACATGGCCGGCTACCGGCGCGCGCACCTGCGCGCCGTGATCGAGCCGTGGGGCGAGCTCGATCCCGTCGTGCTCGATGCCTGCATCGCCGAGCGCGACGCCCATCGCGACGAGGCCCGGCTCGCCGAGGGCGCGGCCGACGCGGTCGCCGACCTGCGCGCGCTCGGCCTGCGCGTCGGCGTGCTCACCAACGGGCCTGGGACGATGCAGCGCCGCAAGCTCGAGGTGATCGGCCTGCACGACGCGCTCGACGCGATCTGCGCCTCCGGCGAGCTCGGCGTCGCCAAGCCCGACCCGCGCGCGTTCGCCCTCGCCGCCGCCGCGCTGGACTCGGCTCCGGAGCGCACGGCGATGATCGGCGACAACGTCACGGCCGACATCGTCGGCGCGCTCGGCGCGGGCTACGCGCTCGCCGTGCACGTCGGGTCCGAGCGGCCCGAGGCGCTGCCACCGGGCGCCGAGCACGTGACGCGGCTCGCCGACGCGGTCGCGCTGCTCCGGCCCTAGGCGAGCCCCTCGAAGGCGGCGAGGTCGCGGGCGTCGGCGTCGAGCGCCTTCCGCGCCGCCGCCGGGATCCGGGCGAACGCGTCGAGCTCGACGCGCAGCCGTCCGCCGGTGCGGCGGCCCGTCCAGGTGGCCACGGCGCGACCGTCGACGGCGGCGATCGCGCGCAGGATCCCCGCACCGGGATGCACGCGTCTCGCGTGCTTCGCGGCGACGAGGAAGCCGCGATCGCGCCAGCCCAGCACGTACGGGTCGAACGCGCCGAGCAGCCGCGGCGCGGGCGCGGGGACGTCGGCGTCGCGACCGGCGAGGTCGAGCAGGCCACCGCCGAGCTCCTCGAGTCCGGCGCCGATCGCGCGCAGCCCGGCGCGCGCGTCGCGCAGCCCGAGCCCCGACCAGCGGGCGAGGTCGTCGTCGGTCGCGGGCCCGTGGCCGGTGAGGTAGCGGCGCGCGAGCTCGGCGAGCGCCCGTTCGCGCGACTCGCCCGAGAGCGACGCCGGCGGCGCGGCGAGCCGGTCGCGCCAGAGGCCATACCGCGCGGGACCACCGCCCCCGCTGTCGAGCACGACGACGCCGCGCAGCGCGGCGAGGCCGAGCAGGTGCGCGGGCGCCTGGCCCGCGGCCGGGAGGCCGGCGGCGACGAGCCGGTCGACGAGCTGTTCGCGGCGCTGCGGGCCGTCGCCGGCGATCGCACGCTCGATCAGCGCGACCGCGCGGTCGGCCGCGTCGGGCGGGACACCGAGCTGCCCGAGCCGCCGCGTGGAGGCGGGGAACCGGCCGGGCGCAGTCAGCGCGTGCAGCCACGGCAGGTCCTCCGCGCGGACGAGGTGCAGCGTGCCGCGCATCAGCCAGCTGACGACGAGCGAGCCGTCGGCGAGCGCGGCGTCGACGCCGGCCGCGTCCAGCCCGATCGCGCGGGCGCGGAGCGCCCGGCGCGCGGCGGACGCGTCCTGCGCCTGGATCGCCAGCACGGCGCCCGCGACGGCGGCGGGCGAGCGCCCGGAGGCGCGGTCGAGCCACTGCGCGGCCCAGCGCCGCGCGCGCAGCTGCGCCGCGGTCACCCGCGCAGCTCCGCCAGGCGCCGCTCGAGGAACGCCCGCTCGACCGGGTTGCCGGCGAGCTCGCGCGCCCGCTCGTAGGCGGCGGCCGCCTCGTCGCTCCGCTCGAGGCGGCGCAGCAGGTCCGCCCGCGCCGCGTGCCAGAGGTGGTAGCCGGCGAGCGGCTCGGCGAGGGCGTCGACCAGCTCCAGGCCCGCCTGCGGTCCCTGCGCCATCGCCACCGCCGCGGCACGGTTGAGCGCGACGACCGGCGTCGGCGTCACGCCCTCGAGCAGCGCGTAGAGCCCGGAGATCCGGTTCCAGTCGGTCGCGTCCGGCGCCCCGGCGCTCGCGTGCTCGGCGGCGATCAGCGCCTGCAGCAGGTACGGGCCGGCGGCGTCCGTGCCCGCCACGAGCGCGAGTCCCTCCTCGATCGCGGAGCGGTCCCAGCGCGTGCGGTCCTGGTCCTCGAGCAGGACGAGCTCCCCGGCCGCGTCGACGCGCGTCTCGCGGCGCGCGTCGTGGAGCAGCATGAGGGCGAGCAGCCCGGCGGGCTCCGGCTCGCCGGGCATCAGCGCGACGAGCAGCCGCCCGAGCCGGATCGCCTCGGCGCACAGCTCGCGCCGCACGAGGGCGTCGCCGGCCGTCGCCGCGTAGCCCTCGCTGAAGATCAGGTAGACGGTGGCGAGCACCGACCGCAGGCGGACGGGCAGGTCCTCCGCGCGCGGGAGCTCGTAGCCGATGCCGGCGTCGCGCAGCTTGCGCTTGGCCCGTACGAGCCGCTGCGCCATCGCCGGCTCCGAGAGCAGGAACGCACGCGCGACCTCGCCCGTGGTCAGGCCGCCGAGGGCACGCAGCGTGAGCGCGACGCGCGCCTCCGGCGCGAGCGCCGGGTGGCAGCAGGTGAACATCAGCCGCAGCCGCTCGTCGGCGATCGGGCTCACCGGCTCCGCGTCCTCGTCCGCGACGTCCGCGGCGATCGCGGCGAGTCGCTCGAGGTCGGCGGGATGCTCGCGGCGGCGCGCCTCGCCGCGCAACCGGTCGATCGCCCGGTTGCGCGCGCAGACGGTGATCCAGGCCGCCGGGTTGTCGGGCACGCCCGTGCGCGGCCAGCGCTCGAGCGCGACGAGGAACGCGTCCTGGACGGCCTCCTCGGCGCGGTCGAGGTCGCCGAGCGCCCGCGCCAGCGCGGCGACCGCCTGTCCCGACTCGCGGCGGAACAGGCGGTCGGCGATGACGGCCGCGTGGGTCAGGCCTGCGCGCCCTCGGTCTGGGTGTGGGCCTCCTGGTTGCCCATCGCCTCGTAGTCCATGATCGGGCGCACCTCGACCGAGCCGGAACGGGCGTCGGGGATCTTCGCCGCCCAGCGCGCGGCCTCGTCGAGGTCGGCGCACTCGAGCAGGTAGTAGCCGCCGAGCTGCTCGCGCGTCTCGGCGAACGGCCCGTCGGTGAACATCGCCTCGCCGTCGCGCACGCGCACCGTCGTGGCCGTCGCGGTCGGCTGTAGGCCCTCGCCGCCGAGCAGCACGCCGGCCTCCTGGGCCTCCTCCCCGAAGGCGCCGTAGTCGGCCATCAGCCGGGCGCTGTCCTCGGGCGTCATCGTCGCGTAGCGCGACTCGTCGGTGTAGATCGTCAGCAGGTACCTCATCGGTGTCCTCCGATGCTCGTCGCGGCGCCATCCGCCACGGTTCGACCATACGACGTCAGCGCGGCTCCGGATCGACGGATGTGGCGCGTTGGCGCTCACCGTCGAGCCACCGCAGGTGCTCGACGATGCGCTTGGAATCGCAGATCGCGTCGCGGCCGAGCTCAAGCACCGGCACGCGATCCTGGCCGGTGAGCGCGTCGACCTCCTCGCGGTCGGCCTTGCGCCAGGGCACGCGGCGCTCCTGCACCTCGATGCCGCGGGCGCGCAGCTCGCGCGCGACGCGGCCGCAGGGGCAGAGCCAGTTCGTCGGCGTCTTGCAGCGGTGCAGGACGGCGATCATCCGCGCAGCCGCTCCCCCACGTCGCCGGCCGAGCGCACGGCGAGTCCGGCGAGCCGCCAGGCGACCGGTTGGCGCGACCCGGCCCGCGTGATCCGCGCACCCTCGCGCTCGCGGTACCACTGGACGGTCGCCTCGACCGTGTCCTCGTGCGACCGCGTCGTCCAGCCCAGCTCGCGGCGCGCGCGGTTGGAGCGATAGGTCCACCAGTGCGCCGCGGCGCGCACCTCGGCCGGGGTGAACGGGACCGGCCCGGGCAGCCGCGCGGCGGCTTCCGCGAGGGCGATCGCCACGGACACGGGCACCCGCAGGGCCGGCGGCTCGACCCCCGAGAGCCGCGCGAGCTCGGCGAAGAAGCGCTGCCAGGTGTAGTTGCGGTTGCCGAGGATGTAGCGCTCGCCCGTCGCCCCGCGCTGCTCGCACAGCAGCAGCCCTTCGACGACGTCCGCGACGTCGACGACGTTGATCGCCCCGTCGACGTAGGCGGGGATCCGCTTGAGCAAGAAGCGCCGGACGACGTCGGTCGAGGAGCGGCGCTCGTCGCCGCGGCCGAGGACGTGCGCCGGGCAGGCGATCACCACGTCGAGGCCGCGGGCGGCGGCGTGCAGGGCCTCGTGCTCCCCCGCCAGCTTGGAGTCCGCGTAGGGAATGCCGATCGGGCCCGAGCGCAGCTGGCGCTCGTCGGCGGCGCCCTGTGGCGGCGCGGGGCCGATCGCGGCGACCGAGGACACGTGGACGGCCCGCTCGACGTCCTCGGCCAGCGCCGCCTCGAGCACCGTGCGGGCGCCCACCGCGTTGATGCGGAAGGCCTCGTCGGCGCCGAGGCGCAGGTTGGTCGTGCCGGCGACGTGGAAGAGCCGCTCGGCGCCCTTGAGGGCGCGGCGCATCGCCGCGCGGTCGGTGATGTCGGCCCTGACCCAGCGAACCGGGAGATCGGCCAGAGTCTCGCGCCGCGACGAGCCGCGCGCGGCGATCGTCACGTCGTCGCCGCGGGCGACGAGCCGGCGGGCGAGTTGCGATCCGATGAAGCCGGTCCCGCCGGTCACGACCACCTTGGCCATCCGCCCGGACGCTACCGGTGGATAGGCTCCGGCGCCATGCCCGGCGTCGCCGTCGTCACGGATTCCACTCATTACCTCCCACGCGAGGTCGTCAAGCGCCACGACCTGCACGAGGTCTCCCTGTATCTGAACTGGCAGGGCAAGACCCGGCGCGAGGCCGATATCACCGACTACGACGCCTTCTACGGCGAGCTGCGCGCGGCGAGCGAGCTGCCGAGCACGTCGCAGCCGTCGGTCGGCGACTTCATCGCCTGCTACGAGCCGCTGCTCGAGGGGGGCCAGGACGTCGTGTCGATCCACATCTCCGGTGGGATCTCGGGGACCGTCCAGGCGGCCGAGCAGGCCCGCGAGGCGCTGGTCGAGCGCGGCATCGCGCCGGAGCGGCTCACGGTGATCGACTCGCGCACCGGCTGTGCAGGCATCGGCTTCATGGCGCTGGCGGCTGCCAACGCGGCGCGCGGCGGCGCCACGCTGGCGGAGGCGGTCGAGGCCGCGCAGCGCATCCGCGAGGTCATCAAGGTCTGGTTCGCGGTGGACACGCTCGAGTACCTGCGCCGCGGCGGGCGCATCGGCGCGGCGGGCGCGTGGCTCGGCTCGGCGCTGCGGATCAAGCCGATCCTCACCATCAACGACACGATCGAGCCCGTCGAGCGCGTGCGCACCTCCGCCCGCTCGTTCGAGCGCATGGTCGAATTCCTCGAGGAGCGCCACGAGTCCGGCGGCGACGTCTTCTTCGTCCAGCACATCCAGGCGCACGACGTCGCCGAGCGGCTCGCCGCCCGCGGCCGCGAGATCTACGGTCGCGACCCGGAGTTCATCTCGGAGATCGGCCCGGTCATCGGCGCGCACGTCGGCCCGGGCCTGCTCGGCGCGACCGGCCTCCCGGCGCGCCTGCTCGGCCCCGTGTAGGCAGGCTTCGGCGCGCCGGCGGCGAATGCGCCAGCGTGAACGTGCCGACGATCGGGTCGCCGGGGCCGCCCGGCGGGCAGATGATGACCACGCGGGCCGTGCTGCGCGCGGTCCTGGTGGTCGTCTGCGTCGTCGTCACGCTGTACCTGATCGTGCTGCTGCGCAAGCCGCTGACGTGGATCTTCATCGCCGGCTTCCTCGCCATCGCGCTCGCGGGACCGGTCAACATCCTGCAGCGCCGCATGAAGCGCGGGTTCGCGGTGGCGATCGTCTACGTCGCGCTGATCGTGACGCCGTTCGTGTTCATCGGGCTGCTGCTGCCGCCGATCATCACGCAGGCCAACAACCTCGTGAACAACCTGCCCAAGTACGCCGGCGACCTCACGAAGTTCGTCCAGGGCAACGACACGCTGCGCCGGTTGCAGCAGGACTACGACCTCACCGGCAAGCTCGAGAAGGAGGCCGAGAAGCTCCCGTCGCGGATCGGCGACGCGGCCGGCGTGCTCAGCGACATCGGGCTGGGGATCGTCAACTCGGTCTTCACCGCCGTGACGATCATCGTGCTCTCGATCTTCCTGATGAGCGCAGGCCCACGCTGGCTGGAGAGCTGGGCGCAGCGCTACGAGCCCGAGCAGGCGGACTGGTGGCGGCGCCTGTTCCAGCGCATCGGCAACGCGGTCGGCAACTACGTCGCGGGCGCGCTCGCGCAGGCGACCGTGGCCGGCGTGTCGAGCTGGCTCGTGCTGCTCATCCTCGGCGTCCCGTACGCGCTGCCGCTGGCCGTGATCGTGTTCGTGCTCGACCTCGTCCCCCTGGTCGGCGCGACGCTCGGCGCGATCCTCGTCGGGATCGTCACCCTGTTCTCGAACTTCCCGATCGCCACGATCGCGTGGGTGATCTGGGCGATCGTCTACCAGCAGATCGAGAACAGCGTCATCCAGCCGCGCATCCAGGCGCGCGCGGTGCAGCTCGAGCCCCTGATCGTGCTGATCGCCGTGCTGTTCGGCTCGACGCTGTTCGGCATCCTCGGCGCGCTGCTCGCGATCCCGGTCGCGGCCGCGATCCAGATCACGATCCGCGAGTACATGCAGCAGCGCAAGCCGCCCGGCGTCGTGCTGCCGCTCGGGGTCGAGCCGCCGAGGCCCGACCCCCCGCCGCAGCCGGCCTAGCGCCTAGCGTGCCCAGGGATCGCGCCGGCGGCGCCGTCCCGTGAGCAGGCCGGTGACGCCCGCGATCCCGCCGCCGAGCACGAAGCCCGCGACGGCGGCGCCGATCAGGATCTCCTTCTTGTGCGCCTCGAACTGCCGGCGCCAGTCGGTCGCCAGCGCGACCTCGGTGCGGACCTTCTCGACGGCGAGGCCGAGGTCGGCCCGGTTGGCCTCGATCGAGCGCCGGATCTCCTCCGGCGTGCGCGGGCCGGGCATCAGCGACGGCCCTCGGTCGGAGCGGCGACGGTGCCCGCCGGGCCGATCGGCGTCGCGGGCCGCGAGGACGACACGGTCTCCTTGATCAGCCGGCCCTCCTCGATGGCCATGGCCGGCGTCGGCGGCGAGCCCTTCTTGACCGCGCGGTAGGCGATCAACGCCGCGAGCGCGCCGAGCAGGAAGAGCACGACGGAGACGACGAGGAAGCCGATCCAGAAGCTGGTGTCGGTCCCGGTCGCCTGCCAGATCCCCCACGCCGCGGCGTCGAGCAGGTAGATCAGCCCGAACACGGCGAAGATGCCGGCAACGATCCCGACGACGGCGCCCCTGATCAGCTTGGTGACCTTCTCGGTCATCTCGGCCTTGGCGAGCTCGATCTCCTCGCGGACGAGCAGCGAGGCCTTGTCGGTGGCCTCCTGGATGGCCTGGGCCAACTCGGATGTCTGGTTGTCTTGCATGCCTTAGTCGAAGAGCCGCTTGAGGATCCGGGCGAACAGGAAGGTGCCGACGAACGCGCCGCCGAGCAGCACCTCGGGGCGGTCCGCGAGGCCAGGCTCGGCGCCGGGGGTCTCGCTCGGGGTCGCGGCGGGACGGCTCGCGGCCGGGCGGCTGCCGGCGGCGGCGGCGCCGCGGCTGGCCTCGACGCGCGCCCGTGCGGCCTCCTCGGCCCGCTCCCGGGCTCGCTGGGCATCGGCCTCGGCGGCCTGGGCGGCCTCGCGCTCCTTGCGCTCCCTGCGCGTGAGCTTCTCCTCGGTCTGCTGGGCGTCCTCGACGGCGCCGTGCGCCTCGGTCACCTGCTCCTCGGTCCGGCGCGCGTCGGTCTCGGCGAGCTCCGAGCGCAGCTCGGCCGCTCGGGCCTCGGCCCGGCTACGCTCGGCCTCGGCGTCAGCGCCGGTCGGGTGGGGATCGTCCTGGCTCACTCGGGGGGATCTTCCCCGAACGCGCGATGCCAAATCAGCGTGGCAAGCCGGGTCGTCGCGATCGACGCTGCGGCGCCCAGGGCGGCGAGCAGGCCCGACCACATCAGCCGCTTGACCATGTCGTTGTCGGTCATGGCCGCGAGTCTACGGATCAGCGCTGCTGGAGGCCGCCGCAGATCGTCTCGACGATGTAGTCCTTCGCGCGGTCGTAGCCGTCGACGTCCTCGTCGACCACGCCGAAGATCCAGCCGGTCAGCACCTGCTCGATCGCGCCGTAGAACGCCATCGCGGCGAAGGCGGGCGAGATGCCGCGGCGGAACTCGCCGGACGCCTGCGCCTGCTCGACGATCCCCTCGATCAGCCGGTAGGCGCGATTGATCTCGCCGATGTGCGCCGCGCCGAAGGAGTTCGCCGCGCGCGTGACCTCGACGATGATCACCTTCATCAGATCCGGGTCGTGGCGGTAGGAGTCGACGATGAAGGAGGCGATCGCCTGCAGCTTCTCGCGTGCCGGGATCTCGCGCCGGTCGATCTCGAGGATCGCCTCGATCATCACGCCCCAGCGCTCGAGGAACAGCGTGTCGAGCACCTCGTCCTTGGACTGGAAGTAGTGGTAGACGAGCCCGTAGGCGACCCCCGCCTCGTCGGCGATGTCCGACACGCGGCAGGTGTGGAAGCCCTGGCGGGCGAAGACGCGGACCGCCGCGTCGAGGATCAGCCGCCGCTTGTCGACGGCGGGTCGCGTGCTCGCCACTAGTGCAGAACCTCCTCGGGCCAGCGATAGGCCTGCGGGCGGCGGTTGGCGAGCGAGGGCAGCGTGCGCCGGATCTCGGCCTGGCGCCCGAGGTCGAGCTCCGCGAGCGCGAAGGTCTCGGTGTCGGGCGCCTGCGCGAGCACGACGCCCCACGGGTCGACGATCATCGAGCGCCCGCCCGAGCGGATCCCCGGCGCATGCTCGCCGATCTGGTTGGCGGCGACGACGAAGCACTGGTCCTCGATCGCCCGCGCGCGCAGCAGGACCTCCCAGTGCTCGCGCGTGGTGGCGAGCGTGAAGGCGGCCGGGACGATCAGCACCCGCGCGCCGCGCACGGCGAGGATCCGGTAGAGCTCGGGGAAGCGCAGGTCGTAGCAGACGCTCAGGCCGAGCTCGACGCCGCCGGCCGCGGTGGAGAGCACGACCTCGTCGCCCGGCGCCTCGTGCTCGGACTCGCGGTAGGTGCGCCCGCCGACCTCGACGTCGAACATGTGCAGCTTGCGATAGGCCGCGGCGAGAACGCCGTCCGGCCCGACGTGCACCGAGGTGTTGGACCCGCGCTCGCGATCCTCGACGCGCTCGGCGAAGGAGCCGGCGACGAGATCGATGCCGAGCTCGCGCGCGGTGGCGCGCGCCCAGGCCAGCGTGGGACCGTCGAACGGCTCGGCGCCGGCGGCGGTCTGCTCGGGCGTGGCGAGGCAGGGCCACTTCTCGGGCAGCACGACGAGCTGCGCGCCCGCCGCGGCGGCGGCGCGCGTGAGCCGGTCCGCGGTCGCGAGATTGCGGTCGCGGTCGGCGGTCGAGTTCAGCTGGACGGCAGCGGCGAGCACGGTGCGAGCTCCTTCCCCTCGAAGTTGACTGACGAGTCAACCCTCGCTCGGGAGCATATCGTTGCGGCGTGCCGACTCCACGATCCCCGTGGCGCGGGCCGGGCCCCGGAAGGCCCGAGCTGCCACTGCCGCCCGCGCGGATGCCGCTGCTGCGCGGCACACGTCCGCGCAAGCGCTGGACCTGGGTCGGCGCCTTCGGGCCGGAGCTGATGCTGTGCGCGGCGCGCGCGCAGGTCGGTGCGATCCCCGTCGCGTGGTGGGCGGTGTGGGACCGCGCGGCCGGCACGCTGGTCGAGCGCAGCGCGCGCGGCGGCGGCGGGGTCGAGGTCGCGCCCGATCGCGTGCGCGTGCGCGGGCGCCGGCTGCGGTTCGAGCTCGCCCTCGACGACGGCGAGCCGGTCGAGGTCGTCTCCCCCCACGGCGCGCAGTACGCCTGGACGCGCAAGCGCGGCGGTGTCGCGGCGCGCGGGTGGATCGAGCGCGACGGCCTCCGCCGCGAGCTCGCCCTGCGCGCGATCGTGGACGAGTCGGCCGGCTACCACGCCCGCCGCACCGCGTGGCGCTGGTCGGCGGGCGTCGGCACCGCCGCCTCCGGCGCGGCCGTCGCCTGGAACGTGACCGACGGGCTGCACGACGCCCCGCAGGCCTCCGAGCGGACGGTCTGGGTCGACGGTCACCCGCACGAGATCGCGCCGCTTGCCTTCGCTCCCGGGCTCGCGGGCGTCGGCGAGCTGCGCTTCACGCGCGAGGCGGTCCGCGCGCGTCACGAGGACCTGTGGCTCGTGGCCTCGGACTACGAGCAGCCGTTCGGGAGCTTCGCCGGCTCATTGCCGGTCGCGGGCGCGCTCGCCTCGGGCTGGGGCGTGATGGAGCGCCACGCGGCGCGCTGGTAGCCGGTGGACGACGTCCTCGCCGTCCTGGCGCTGGCCGCCGCGCTGACCGCGGCCGTCCTGCGCGACCGCCGCGCGCCCGAGGCGCTGGTCGCGCTCGGCGGCGCCGCGGTGCTGCTGCTCGCCGGCGTGCTCGGGCCGGGCGCCGCATGGGACGAGGCGAAGGCGCTCGGGCCGACGCTCGCGCTGCTCGCCGCCCTGCTCGTGCTGGGCGACGGCTGCGAGCGCGCCGGGCTGTTCGACGCGATCGCGGCGCGGATCGCCGTCGCCTCGCGCGGCTCGGGCCGGCGGCTGCTCACGCTCGCCGTCGGCGCCGCGGCGGTGGTCACGGCGGTGCTCGGGCTCGACGCCACGGTGGTGCTGCTCACCCCCGCCGTGCTCGTGGCCGCGAGCCGCGCGCGGCTGCCCGCGCGGCCGGCCGCGTACGCGTGCACGCACCTGGCGAACTCGGCCTCGCTGCTGCTGCCTGTGTCGAACCTCACGAACCTGCTGGCGTTCCGCGCCGCGCACGTGTCGTTCGCGCGTTTCGCCGCCCTGATGGCACTGCCGTGGCTCGTGGCGATCGCGATCGAGCGGGCCGCGCTCGGGCGCTTCTTCCGCGCGGAGGTGCAGGCGCGCGCGCCCGCCGCGAGCGCCTCGGCGCCCCCGCCGCTGCCGCGGGCGCCGCTCGCCGTGCTGGCGGCCACGCTCGCCGGCTTCGCGCTCTCGAGCCCGCTCGGCTTCGATCCCGCGTGGCCGGCGGCCGCCGGTGCGCTCGTGCTCGCGCTCTGCGTCCCGCGAGCGCGGGGTGGGCGGGCTCGTGGTCTCGCGCGCACGATCGACCTGCCTCTGCTCGGCTTCGTGCTGGGGCTCGGCGTGATCGTCCGCGCGGTCACCGCGCACGGCCTCGGCGACGCGATCGGCGGCTTGGTGCCCGCGGGCGACGGGCTCGGCGCGCTGCTCGTCGCCGCGGCGGTCGCCGCCGTGCTCGCGAACCTGCTCAACAACCTGCCGGCGCTGCTCGTGCTGCTGCCCGCCGCCGCGGCGAGCGGTCCCTCGGTCGTGCTCGCGGTGCTGATCGGCGTCAACGCGGGGCCGAACCTGACCTACACCGGATCGCTCGCCACGCTCCTGTGGCGGCGCGTGCTGCACGAGCGCGACGCGGCGCCGGACCTCGGGGCGTTCACGCGGCTCGGGCTGCTGACGGTGCCGCCGATCCTCGTGAGCGCTACCGTCGCGCTGTGGCTGGCGTTGGTGGTGCTGTGAGGGTCCTCGTCTGGATCACGGAGCCGGGCTGGGAGGACGCGGTCGACGCCGCGGCGCTGTTCGACGCGTCCGAGACGACGCTGCTGTGCGTCGCGGGCGCGGCGAGCGAGGCGCCGGGCGGCGCGCTCACCGGTCTGCTCGGCCGCCGCCGCGAGCCCGCGCAGGCGCGCCTCGCCGAGCTCGACGCCGCGGCCGCCGCGCGCCTGCTCGACGCCGCCGCCGAACGGCTCGGGCGCCCGGCGCGGCGGGCGGTCGCGGACGGGCGCCCCGAGCAAGCGGTCGTCGAGGCGGCGCGCGACGTCGACGTGCTCGTGCTCTCGCGCGCGACGCTCGACCCGGGCCCGCGCTCGCTCGGCCACGCCGCCCGCTTCGTCGTCGACCACGCACGCAGCCGCGTCCTGCTGGTGTGGCCGGGCACGGCGCCGTCGGAGCGCCCGCCGCCGCCTCCGCCGCACCACCACCGATAGTGCGTGCCGCGGTCATGCGACCCGGCGGTCCATGCGTGCGCGGCGACCATGCTGATCGTCGTGGCGAACATGATCGCCGACGCAATGCAGGCGCGGCTCGACCCGACGATCCGCTAGCGCGGCGCCACGAGCAGCGACTGCGAGCCGTGCGCGACCACGCCGTCGGCGTCGGAGAGCGTCGAGCGCGCGAGCCCCGCGCCTCCGGCGGCGATCACCGTCGCGGCGTCGAGGCAGATCCACTCGCCGCGCGCCTCGCGGCGGAAGTGCACGGTCAGCTCGGGGTTGATGAACAGCCACTGATCCAGCGGCAGGACACCGGAGATGCCGTTGCCGGAGTCGGCGACCGCGAGCACGCGCTGCAGGCCGCTCGGCTCCTCGCCCTCGATCACGGGCACGCGCAGGCGCGTCCAGGCCGTCGCGGGGCCGCGGTCCGCCCAGTCGCCGGCGGCGAAGCGCATCTCGACCGCGCGTCCGTAGCCGAAGCCCTCCAGCCCGAACGGGACCGGCGCGGCGTCGGCGGGGATCGGCGGCGGCGCGGGATCGTCCCCGGCGGCGGGCGCGCCCGCCGCGAGCACCCGCCACGCCCGCACGGTCATCGCCGCGCGCCCACCCGCGGACAGCTCGGCCTCGAGCAGCTCGACCGAGCGGCCCGGCCGCGCCACCCTCGCCTGCACCTCGATCTCCGCGACCGGCACGGGGCCGAGGATCTCGAACGTGCAGCGCGCGAGCACCATGTCCTCCCGCGGCGCGCAGCGCTCGAGCGCGCGCCCGAGCAGCGCGGCGGGCGGGCCGGCGTGCTGGTTCTCGGGCGTCCACGGCCCGGCCGTGCTCTCCGTGGCGAGGAAGCGGCCGTCCCCGCGCGGCTCGAAGAACGGCCTCATCGCACCCGGTCCCGCTGGCGCTCGAGCTCGGCGAGCAGGAGCTTGGAGTGCATCGCGCCGATCAGCTCGCGCAGCGGCTCGGCGCCCGAGCGGATGATCTCCACCGCGTGCTCGGGCGAGACCTCGCCCGCGAGCCGGCCGAGCAGCGTGCCGACCTCCTCCTGCACCAGCGGCGCCAGCGCGTCGCGGTAGCGCAGGGTGTCGTAGACGGTGAAGCCGATCGCCTCGTCGTAGCCGCCGGCACGGAAGCGGACGATCGCGGCGACGATCTTGACGTCGTCGGCGTCGTAGCCCTGGTCGGTCGGTGTCAGGACGCCGATCTCGGCGAGCCGGTCGAGCACGTTGGGCGGCAGCTCGTAGCGCTCGAGCAGCTCGGCGCGCGACATGCGCGTGCGGTCGGCGGCAGCGGTCGCGGCCTCGAGGATGCGGTCCTCGACCTCGATCAGCGCGTGCAGCCGGGCCGGGTCCTCCTCGAGCGTCTGGCGGATCACGCGCAGCGGCATGAAGCGCTCCTCCTGGAGGCGCTTGATCAGCCGGATCCGCTCGACGAACTCCTCCGGGTACCAGGCCATGTTGCGGCTGGTGCGCACGACACCGCCCTCGCCGCCGAGCAGCCCCTCGCGCAGGTAGTGCTTGATCGTGCCGGTGGACACACCCGACGCGTCGGCGAGCTCGGACATCTTCAGGCCCGGCCGCGTGGTCATGCGCGGAACGTCCCCGGCACGGCGTTCCCGGCGCCGGCCACCGCGCCCGCGCCGAGCAGCGCCTCGATCTCCTCCGGCGCGTAGCCCGCTTCGGCGAGGACCGCCGCCGTGTGCTCGCCCAGCGCCGGCCCCGGGGCGCGCGCGGCGTCCCCCGGGGTGCGCGAGAGCTTGACAGGCACGCCGAGCAGCCGGACGGGCTCGGCGACGCCGGGCTGCTCGAGCCCGACGACCATCTCGCGGGCGCGCACGAGCTCGGAGTCGAGCGCCTCGTCGAGCTCGAGCACCGGCTCCAGGCAGCAGTCGTGCTCGTCGTTGAAGGCCGACCACTCGGCGCGGGTGCGCGACGCGAAGATCTGCTCGACCTCGGCGTGGACCGGCGAGCCCACCGGCTCGAACTGGCGCTCGGCCAGCTCTGGCCGCTCCACGCCCGCGCACCAGGCGGCGAAGAACTTCGGCTCGAGCGCGCCGAGCGCGACCCAGCCGTCCGCGCAGCGGTAGGGCCGGTAGCAGAGCAGCCCGCCCGCCAGCTCGAGCCCGCCCCGCCGCGGCGCCGTGCCCTCGGCGAAGTAGCGCGCGGCGACCATCGCCAGCCACGACAGCGCGCCGTCGGTCATCGAGACGTCGACGAGCTGGCCCTCGCCGGAGCGGTCGCGCTCGCGCAGCGCGGCGAGGATCCCGAAGGCCGCCATCAGCGCGCCGCCGCCGAGGTCGGCGATCTGCCCGGCCGCCTGCACCGGCGGCTCGTCGGGGCCGGCGCCCGTCAGCCCGAGCAGCCCGCCGAGCG
>DATBDM010000152.1:0-14761 GCA_036269915.1 Solirubrobacteraceae bacterium
GTCCCATTGCAAAATCCCCCGTACCGGCGAACCCTGGAGTCAGCCGGTCACTTCCGTGTTCCCTCCGCGACCGCTCCTCCAGGGCGGCCCGGCGCCGGAGCATAGTGATCTCGAGCCGATTCGAGAAGCGCCGGCCTGCCGAGCCCTCCCGGTAGGCTGGCCCGCGGGCCCCGATAGCTCAGCTGGATAGAGCGACTCCCTCCTAAGGAGTAGGCCGCAGGTTCGACTCCTGCTCGGGGCATCCGGGCTTGCGTGGCGGGCGTATCGGAGCTCGCGCGGAGCCGGCGCGGGTGGTGGGATCGACGCATACTTCGCGGGGTACGGCGGCTGGATCCGCGAGGGCCGACCGCCGCGCGTCGGGATTTCGTCGCACTACGGGCTCGCATGACGAGCCGAGCGACGTTGACAGCGCATATCGCGGTCAACGTCGCATTGCGCGCCATTCCGACGGCTGATGCGACGAAATCACGCCCCGGCCCCCGCGCGCTCCGGCGGGCCCGACAGCGTCGAATGGTCACGCCGCCCCGCCGACGGTTCGACGTTTGCCTCGATAGACGAGGTCAACGTCGAATGGTGGCCCTCCGGGCGCGACGGTTCGACGTTTTCCGGCCCACGTCCGACCCTGGCCGCCCTACCCAGCCGGGGTTGACGTTCGCGGCACCCTCAGCGCCGATCCGGCCGTTCCGGGTAGACGTCGTCGATCGTCGCGAGCGCCGCGTAGGGGGCGCCGCCGGACGCCTCGCGGATCGTGTCCGCGCCGCCGGCGAGACGGTCGAGGACCGTCACGACGCCGCACACCTCGAAGCCCTCGCCGCGGACCGCCTCGATCGCCTGCACCGTCGAGCCGCCGGTCGTCACCACGTCCTCCACGATCAGGCAGCGGGCACCCGGCTCGAGCGCCGGGCCCTCGATGCGGCGCTGCAGACCGTGGGCCTTGGTCTCCTTGCGAACGAAGAACGCCGTCGCCTCCGCACCGCCGGCGAGCGCGGCGCAGGCCGGTGCGTCGGCGCCCATCGTCAGGCCGCCGACCGCGGTCGCGCGCCACTCGCGAGCATGGGCGGCAACGAGCTCGCCGAGCGCCGCGAAGCCGGCCGGGCGCAGGATCGCGCGCTTGGCGTCGACGTAGTACTGCGCGATCCGGCCGGAGGTCAGCGTGACCTCGCCGATGACCAGCGCGTGCGTGCGCAGCTCCTCGATGAGCGTGTCTCGTGCGTCCATGGGGTGCGACGATACGGGCAATGGACCACGTCTTCGGTAAGCGGCCCGGCTTCCCGATCGGCGTGGAGGAGGAGCTGCTGCTCGTCGAGGCGCACTCGCTCGGGCTCGCCCAGCGCGCGAGCCAGCTGCTGCGGCGGCTGCCCGCGCAGGCCTACCCGGACGTCTACGAGTCGCTGCTCGAGACCTCCTCGGACGTGCGCGGGCGCGCCGAGGGCGCGGTCACGGACCTACTCGAGCTCCGCGCCGCCATGCGCCACGCCGGCGCGACGCTGATGGGCGCCGGCGTGCATCCGACCGCGCGCTTCGGCGACGTCCGCCACGTGCCGCAGCCGCGCTACGACACGATCCATGCCTCGCTGCGCGGCCTGCTCGAGCGCACGCCGACCTGCGCGCTGCACGTGCACGTCGGCATGCCCGACCCCGCGACGGCGATCGACGCCGCCAACCGGATGCGCGCGCACCTGCCGCTGCTGCAGGCGCTCGCCGCGAACTCGCCCTACTGGCACGGCCGCGACTCCGGCTTCGCGACCGCGCGGGCGCAGCTGTTCCGCGGCTACCCGCGCGCGGTCGTCCCGCGGCCGTTCGCCGGCTGGGACGAGTACGTCGAGACCGTCGAGCACTGGTGCGCGGCGGCCGGCATCGCCGACTACACGTTCCTGTGGTGGGACCTGCGCCCGCACCCGAGGCTGGGCACCATCGAGGTCCGCGCGATGGACGCGCAGGCGCGCCCGCGCGCGGTGCTCGGCATCGCCGCGCTCGTCCACTCCCTCGCGGTGGCGTGCGCGGACGGCCAGGGCACGATCGAGAGCGCCGAGGCGATCACCGAGTCCTCGTTCCGCGCCGGGCGCGACGGGCTCGAGGCCCAGCTCTGGTGGCAGGAACGGATGCGGCCGGCGCGCGAGGTCGCCGCGGAGGCGCTCGAGCTCGCGCGGGCCTACGCGCCCGACCTGGGTGAGGACGCCGCGCTCAGCGAGGTCGACCGGATCCTCGCCGAGGGCAACGGCGCCGACCGCATGCGCGCCGCGCACGAGCGCGGCGGCATGCGGAGCGTGCTCGAGCGCCTCGCCGCCGAGACGGCCGAGCGCCGCTGAGATCGTCCTACGGCTCGACCCAGACCACGTCGCCGTAGTGCAGCCAGTTGTAGATCGTGGCGGCGTCGGCGATCGGCACCCGCAGGCAGCCGTGACTGGCGTTGTAGGTCGGCACGTCGGCGTAGCCGTGGATGGCGTAGCCGCGGATGAAGTAGTCCGAGTCGACCATCCCGTGCGCGTTCGTCCCGGGCTCCTTGCGGTAGACGCTGAAGCGGCCGAGGATCGTCGGCGTCGACGGCTTGCCCGAGGAGGTGTGCTGGATGCGCACGACCTTGTCGCCGTCGACGAGCACGAGCACCTGCATCGAGATGTCGGCCTCGACGTGATGGCCGTCGTGCGGGTGGCGGACCTTCCAGACGCCCTGGCGGGCGAGCACGCCGAGCAGCACCGAGCGGTCAGCGCCGTAGGTGCGCGGACGCCCGGTCACCTTGCGCCAGGCCATGACGGCGCGCTGGGTGGTCGAGTCGTAGACCCCCGAGCTCGATGCCGGGTAGTGCATCCGGCGCAGGCCGCGCTGGAGCAGGCGCACCGCCGCTCCGCCGTGGCCGTACGCGATCGCGCCGTCGATCAGGTGGACGGCGACCTTGTTCGAGCGCCCGTAGCGCTGGAGCTTGGTGCCCTTGTGGAACGCCCGCAGCCGGTAGGTGGCCGCCCTGCTGCGCTTGATCTTCACGGCGAAGACGCCGGAGCGGCCGGACTTGCCGCGCTTGACGGCGGGATGCAGGTGGCGGACCACCTTGCCGTCGCGCAACAGGTCGACGCGGACCTTCTGGCCGGCGACGTAGGGCGTGAGCGTGCCGCGGGCGCGGAAGGCGCGACCGGTGACCTGGACCCGGTGGGACCCGTCGCGCAGCACCTTGGCGAGCTGCAGGTGCATCGCGGCCTTGGCGACCGGGGCGGGCGCGGGCGGCGGGGTCGTCGGCGGCGGGGTCGGGGTGGGCGTCGGGACCGTCTGGGCCGACGCGGCGGCGGGCACGGCGAGGGCCGCAACCAGCGCCGCGGCGGGCAGCAGCGAGCGCTTCATCAGGCGGTCGCGGGGGCCGGGAGTGCGAGGCGCTTGGAGCGCGCGGCCAGCAGGCCGATGGAGACCACGAGGGTGGGAGCGGCGATCACGAGCGCCAAGGTAGCGGCCAATGGCCATTTAAGCGATACGCCGAAGGCGATCGCGTTGTTGATCGAATGCAGCGCCATGCAGGGCAGCAGCGATCCCGTGTAGAGGTAGAGCAGGCACAGCAGGAAGCCGAGCACGGCGAGCGGGACGATCAGCGGGAACGGCGTTCCGATCACGTGCACCAGTCCGAACAGCACACCGGTCGAGATCGCCGCGAGCAGCGTCGGCATCGCATTGCGCAGCGCCGTGAAGAAGAACCCGCGGAAGAGGATCTCCTCGGCGATCGGCGCGAGCACGCAGACGACAACGGCCGAGGCGGCCAGGTAGGCGTTCGAGCGGTTGGCGCCGAGCTGGTCGAGGATGTCCTGCTTCTGGCTCGTGTTCACCACGAGCGCGTACAGCAGCGCGACGACCTGGAAGGTCACGTAGGCGCCGACCACGCCGCCGATCGCCTGCACCAGGTTCGCCGGCCGCAGGCCGAACTGGGCCGGCGTCGGGCGCCCCGCGGTGATCCAGGCCATCATCACCGCGCCGACGACGAAGCCCGCGTCCTGGATGACCGTGCCGATGATCGTCATCGCCGGCGTCTGGTGGTCGCCGCTCCAGCCCGCCGCGGAGGCGATCACCAGCACGATCGTCTGGCCGACGAGCGCGACGATCAGCCCGGTCAGCAGCGCCGCGAACGGCGTCCACGCGGGCCACGGCGGCAGCGCGCGCGCGACCGGGACCGCGGGCGAGCGCTGGACGCCCTCGGGCAGCTCGGGGCGCGTGGGCGGCGAGCCGGGATGCTCGTACGGAGAGGGCGGGCTCGACATCGGCTCACCGGGCAGGGTATTCGCCGCGCCTGAGCCGTTCCGAAAGCTCGGCGAGCGAGCGGATCGTCGTGACGCCGTCGGGCGCCGCGCCGCCGTCGCGCCGGAGCAGCATCGGGGCGATGCCGGCCGCGCGCGCGCCCTCGACGTCCTCGCGCTCGGAGTCGCCGACGTGCCACGCCGCGGCGGCGTCGGCGCCGGCCAGCTCGAGGCCGCGGCGGAAGATCGCCGGATCGGGCTTTGCAGCGCCGAACGGGGCGGAGGCGACGATCCCGTCGACGAGCGGCGCGAGCCCGGTCTCCGCGAGCCGCTCCGGCAGCGACGCGTCCCAGTTGGACACGACCACGAGCCCCACCCCCGCGGCGCGCAGGGCGCGCAGGGCCGGCGCCGCGTCGGGGAAGGCCTCGAAGCGCAGCGCGGCGAGCAGCGCGTCGGTCAGCGTGTCCGCGGGCGCGGTCGAGGCCGGCCCGAGCTGCGGGCGCATCGCCTCCGCGCTGGCGCGGCGCAGGGCGGCGAGCGTCCGCGCGTCGCGGCCCGTGTGCAGGTGCGCGCGGTAGAAGGCGATCTCGGCACGGATCGCGCACGCTGCCGCGTCCGCGCCCACGTCGACGCCCAGCCGCTCCCGGAGCGCGGCGCGCAGCAGCGGCGCCGGGTCGGCGAAGGTCATCAGCGTCCCCATGGCGTCGAGCAGCACCGCCGCGGGCTCGCCGCCGGCCGCCACCCCGCGGATAGGCTGCTCCGCCATGCCGGCCGGAGATCTTGGCACCCTGCTGCTCGCCGACGTGGGCAACCACTCGCGCTGGATCACCGCCGCCGCGGCGGTCATCGTCTCGATCCTCGTCGCCTTCATCGTCCACCGCGCCTTCGAGCAGCGCGCGCGGCTGGCGGTCGGCGTGCACTCGCCCGTCCTCGACACGCGCCTGCGCTTCGTGCGCCGGGTCCTGGTCGCCGCGATCATCATCGCCGGGCTCTTCCTGGCGCTCAACCAGTTCGCCAGCCTCAGCAGGCTGGCGACCTCGCTGCTCGCGTCGGGCGCGATCGCCGCCGCCATCCTCGGCTTTGCCGCGCGCCAGACGCTGGCCAACTTCGTCGCGGGCGTGATGCTGGCGGTCACGCAGCCGCTGCGGATCGGCGACTGGGTCTCCTTCGAGGACGCCTACGGGATCGTCGAGGACGTGCGCCTCAACTACACGGTGCTGCGCACCCCGTCCGAGCAGCGGATCGTGATCCCCAACGAGCGCCTCGCGGGCGGGATCATGCGCAACGACACGCTGGTCGTCGCCGCCGTCTCGCTCGACGTGTCGGTCTGGATCGCCCCGGGCGCCGACGCGGACCGCGCGGTGCGTGTCCTGGCGGAGGCGACGGGCGGCGGCGCCTCGGTCGCCGAGGCGACGCCCGACGGCATCCGCATCTCGGTGACGGGCGAACGGGTCACGCCCGCGGAGAAGGGCGCGCGCGAGGCCGACCTGCGCGCGCGCTGCCTGCAGCGTCTGCACGCCGAAGGCCTGCTTCCCGGCATGCAGGCCTAGTCCGCGCTGCGAGAGGGTTCACCACCCCCACGGCGAAGCCCCATCGCGGTCCTACACTTCCGGGGTTCGTGAGCCACTCCCAACGCATCCGGCGGCGGCGCCAGCATCACGGCGGCCCGCGTAACAAGCTGCTGCTGGCGGTCCTCGTCGTCGTGGCCGGCGTCGGCATCGTCATCGCCGGGCTCGTCGGATGGGTGGTCAACACGGCGGCCTCCGCGCCTCCGCTGAACACGCTCAAGCAGCGCAACCCGGGCGCGAACACCGAGATCCTCGCCGCCGACGGCACGCGGCTCGGCTTCATCCAGGCCAACAACCTGTCGCTGCCGGTCCCGAGCTCCAAGCTACCGCGCGTGCTCAAGCGCGCGACCGTCGCGATCGAGGACCAGCGCTTCTACCAGCACTCCGGCGTCGACTACGAGGGCATCGTCCGCGCCGCAGTCAAGAACTTCGTCTCGCACAAGACCGTGCAGGGCGGCTCGACGATCACGATGCAGCTCGTCCGCAACCTCTACACGGGCAACCGCGCGCGCACCGGCCTCGCGGGCTACAAGCGCAAGATCCGCGAGGCCAAGCTCGCCGACGACCTCGAGGGCGAGCACTCGAAGAAGTGGATCCTCGGCCGCTACCTGAACACGGTCCCGTATGGGACGACCGGCGGCCAGACCGCGATCGGCGCGGGCGCCGCCGCGCGCATCTACTTCGGCAAGCCGGTCGGCAAGCTCACCCTGCGCGAAGCCGCGCTGCTCGCCGGCCTGCCGCAGGCGCCGTCGCTGTACTCGCCGTTCCTGAACCCCGAGGCCGCCAAGAGCCGCCGCGACGAGGTGCTGGGGAAAATGGCCCAGCTGCGGATGATCACGCCCGAGCGCGCGCAGGCGACGATGGCCAAGGGCCTCGGCGTCAACTTCCACGGCTACTTCCGCCGCCGCCGCGAGGACTACGTCTTCGACTACGTCAAGGACGAGCTGATCAAGGAGTACGGCCCCAAGGTCGCGCTCTCGGGCCTGAAGGTCCACACGACGATCGACCTCAAGAAGCAGGCCGAGGCGCGCAACGCGATCGCCACCACGATGGGTGACATCGGCCCCTCGTCGGCGATCGTCACGATCGACCCGGCCAACGGGCACATCCTCGCCATGGCCTCCTCCGGCCAGTACCACAAGTCGCAGTTCAACCTCGCCGCGCAGGGCCACCGCCAGCCCGGCTCCTCGTTCAAGGTGATGGCGCTGATGACCGCGCTGCGCGAGGGCGTCAACCCGGACACCACGAGCTACACCTCGACCTCGCCGACGCACATCGACGACCCGTCGTCCTGCGGCGCGCCGTTCGACATCAAGACCTACTCGGGCAGCGGCGCGGGGCGCGTCTCGCTGCACAAGGCGACGCTGCTCTCCGACAACTCGGTCTACATCCAGCTTGCCGCCGACCTCGGCCCCGACAAGGTCGCGCAGACCGCGCACGACCTCGGCATCACCACCAAGCTCAACGGCTACTGCGCCGAGACGCTCGGCGGCCTGAAGCTCGGCGTCTCGCCGCTCGAGATGGCCAACGCCTACGCGACGATCGCCGACGGCGGCTGGCGCAACCGGCCGACGATCATCACCAAGGTCGACTTCCGCAACGGCAAGTCCGAGCTGCCGCCGCGCTGGCGCGTCAAGCGCACCAAGGCGTTCTCGGACGGCGTCACCTACGAGGCGACCAAGATCCTCGAGGACAACGTCAGGATGGGCACCGGCACGCACGCGCAGACGGTCGGCTGCCCCGCCGCCGGCAAGACGGGCACGACCGACAACAACACCGACGCGTGGTTCGTCGGCTTCACCCCGAAGCTCTCCAGCGCGGTGTGGGTCGGCTACCCCAACGACCGCACGTCGATGAACGGGCTCTACCACGGCGCCAACCTCGACGGCGGCACCTACCCGGCGGAGATCTGGGGCGCCTACATGAGCCAGGCGCGCGGCTCGTTCTGCGGCACGTTCCCGCTGCCCAAGCAGCCGTTCGTCTCCCAGCCGTTCTACGGGACCTACTCGCGCAACGGCATCCGCGGCGAGTCCGGCAGCGTCAGCCAGTACCCGAGCACGACGACCCCGACCACGCCGACGACGCCCACGACGCCGACCACCCCGACGGCGCCGACCGCGACCCCGACGCCCGCCACCGGCAGCACGGGCACGGGCACCGGGACCGGCACGGGAACCGGGAACGGCAACGGCAACGGCTTCGACCCCGGCAAGTACGAGACCCCGCCCCAGCCGCCGCCCGACACCAAGACCCCCGGCACCGGCGGCGCGACGACGGGCTGATCGCCCCCCGGCGCCGACCGTCCCGACTGGTATAAAGCAGGCGGTTTGGCGAAGGAAGAGAAGGTCGAGTTCGAGGGCGAGGTCGTCGAGGCGCTCCCCAACGCCATGTTCCGGGTGCAGCTCGACAACGGCCACGAGGTCCTCGGCCATGTCGCGGGGAAGATGCGGCGCTTCCGCATCCGGATCCTGCCGGGCGATCGCGTCCGTGTCGAGGTCTCGCCGTACGACCTCAACCGCGCGCGCATCGTCTACCGCCACCGGTGATCGGGCCCACCCGCCCGCGCGAGCGTGCGCTGATCGAGGCGATCGCCGCCGCGCTCGAGCGCCGTCCCGACGACCGCGTGCTGCGCTGGATCGGCGACGACGCCGCCGTCGTGCGCGCCGACGCCGTGGCCGTCACGTCGGTCGACACGATGGTCGACGGCACGCACTTCCGGCTCGGAGCCGGCTGCGGCCCCGAGGACGCGGGCTGGCGGGCGCTCGCCGGCGCCGCGTCGGACCTGGCGGCGATGGGCGCCGCCCCGGGGGAGGCCTACCTGGCGATCGTCCTGCCGGACGCGCTCTCCGACGAGGACGCGCTCGCCCTGCACGCGGGCGCCGAGGCCTGTGCCGCATCGTGCGGGCTGACGATCGCCGGCGGCGACCTGGCGGCGGGCCCGGTCCTGACGATCGCGGTCACCGTGGTGGGCTGGGCGCCTGCCGCCGAGGCGCTCGTCGGGCGCGACGGCGCGCGCCCCGGTGACCTGGTCGGCGTCACGGGCGAGCTCGGCGCGGCCGGCGCGGGGCTCGCCGTCCTCGAGGGCCGTGCGCAGGGGCCGGACGCGCTCGTCGCGCGGCATCTGCGCCCGCGTCCGCGCATGGCGGAGGGCGCCGCGCTCGCGGCGCTCGGCGCGCACGCCATGCTCGACCTCTCCGACGGCCTGGCGAGCGATGCCCTGCGGATCGCGGAGGCCTCGGGCGCGCGGCTCGAGCTCGACGCGACGCGCCTGCCGCTCACGCCGGGCGTCGACGTCGTCGCGGTGCAGCTGGGGATGGAGCCCGCCGAGCTCGCCGCGACCGGCGGCGAGGACTACGAGCTGTGCGCGTGCGTGGCGCCCGGGTCCCGCGCCGCCGCGGAGGCGGCCGGGCTGCGGTGGATCGGGCGCGTCAGCGCCGGCGCGCCCGCGGTGACCTGGACCGGTGCCGCATCAGCGGAGCGCTGGCGCGGCTACGAGCACTAGTCGCGCGGGCGCTCGCACGACGATTCGGCGCGCGTCGCCGTCATCAGGCGGGCGACGATCGCGTCGGCGATCGCATGCGGGTCCACGTCGTAGGCGTCGCGCTCGATGCGCTCGCGAAGGTCTTGCATCTGCATCTCCCGTCCCAGGTCCATGGTGGCTTCGTCGCGGGCGGCCTCGGTGCGTCGCCCAGTGTCCTGGTCCCCGTCATGGCGACGGCCGAACCGTCCCAGACGAGTGTCGTATGTGACTGCGAGAACCGTCATGGGAACGGTGTCGTCATCCGATGAGGCCGGCCGGATGGGGTTAGCACCCGAATCGCTCACCGCGCTGCCCACCCACGGGGGATCGCGGTGGCCAGACGGGCGAAGACGACGATCCGCTGCGCGGCCGAGTAGAGCGGGTTGCAGGCGGTGAGCACGATCTGGTCGTGGCCGACCGGGCGGGTCACCCAGAGCGCCGTCGGCGCCACGATCCGGGTCCGGTCGACGCGGTAGGAGAAGCGCCCGTAGGGCATCGTCACCTCGATCTCGTCCCCGGGCTCGAGCGCGTCGAGGTGGCGGAAGGGGGCGAGGTAGGTCGTGCGGTGCCCGGCGACCGCGACGGTCCCGTGGCGGCCGGGGAGCGGCGTCCCCGGATAGTGGCCTGGGCCCTCTCGCAGCTGCGCCGCGTCGGTGCCGGCGACCATCACGATCGAGAGCCCGACGCGCGGGATCCGCAGGCGCGCGAGCGCGTCGCCGGGCCGCACCGTGCGGGCGAACGCGCGCGCGGCGAACTCGAGCCGGCGGCTCGTGTCGGGCAGGCGGTCGATCGCCTGGCGCTCGACGGGGGCGAGGGGGCGCCGCTCGAGCTCGTCGAGCTGCCCCTGCAGGTGGCTCTGACGCGCGTGCGCGTACAGCGAGGAGAGCGGCTCCTGCCAGACCAGCGTGAGCACGGCGTCGATCAGCAGCAGCGCGCCGACGACGATCAGCACCGAGGAGAGCGTGCGCAGCGCGCGGCGCAGGCGCGAGCGGCGCGGGGCGGGGGCGGTGGCGGTCATCGCCGCAGGGCGGACTCCGTCCCGCCGAGCGAGCCGGGGCCCGCGTAGGAGACCGGGCCACGCGTCCGGATCGGGTCCGGCGTCGCCGCGGCGGACGTCGCCCGGCGGTCCGCGAGGATCCGGATCAGCGCGACGAGCGCCGCGAGCAGCGCGGCCGCGACGGCCAGGCTGATCACCGACACGTGGCCGCCCGAGACACCGAGCAGCACCAGCCACGGCAGCCCGACCGGTCCGGCCGCGAAGGCGAGCGCGTAGTAGGCGACGGCGAGCAGCGGCGCCAGGAGCCCGGCGCCGAGCGACGCGACCGCCGCCCAGAACGGCATCCGGCCCTGCGGCGCGGCCGCGAACAGCCACAGATGAGCCGCGGGCAACAGCATCGCCGCGAGGTACGGATCGACGATCCAGGCGAGCAGCGCCGCGACGTTGAGCACGAGCCCGGCGATCGCCGCGAGGGCACCGGCCGAGGCGCGGCCGCGCCCCGCGCGACCCGCGCGGACGAGCGGGCGCAGCCCGACCCAGGCGAGCGCAGCGACCACGACCACCGAAGCGAGCGCGAGCGCGTCGCCGGCGTCGAGCGGGACGGCGTGCAGCGGCACGAGCGCGGGGGGCGCGTGTAGCGCGCCGGTGAGGCCGAGCAGCCGTCCCCAGATCCAGGCCGCGACGAGCGGCGCCGCCGCGGCGCACAGCCACAGCGCCCACGGGACGATCGCCATGTGGCGGCGCCGGGCGCGGAAGAACGCGTCGAGCGCGGTCAGCAGAGCGGGCAGCAGCAGCGCGCCGACGAGCATCCGCACCGCCCAGTCCGGCAGCACGTTGCGCAGCGCGACGATCCCCTCGGGCCCGGACTCGAGCCGGCTCGAGTCCCCGCTGGTGCGCGCCCGGTCCATCGCGGTGATCGCGTGCAGGGCGGAGCGCCCGAAGCGGTCGAAGGTGCGCTGGGACACCGGCTCGCCGGGGTCGGGCCCGCGCTCACCGGAGGCCGACAGCAGCACCGCGGGCAGCCCGGCGGCGACGATCGGGCCCTGCTCGGAGAGGGTCGCGGGGAGCGCGCGGCGGATCCACTGCGCGATCAGCCCGGCAGCGCCGGGGGCGCGGCCGGCCTCACGACGCACGGCGGCCTGGACGGTGCGCTGCAGCCGCAGCGGCGCGGGCTCGCCGGACTGCGCCCACGGGACCACGACCGGCTTACGCACCGTGCGGGCGGCCATGTCGCCGAGCACGAGCACGCCGTCGACCGGGCCGGCGCCGGCGGCCTGCTCGGCCCACGCGCTCGCGCCGGCGTATCCGGTGCTCGCGCCCGACGTGGAGACGAGCACGAGCGTCTTGCGCAGGTCGCGGGCGCGCACGTCGCGGGCGAGCTCGAGCAACGCGGCGGTTCCCGACAGCTGGGCGAGCGCGGGACGGCCGGCGCTGGCGGGCGCGTCGCGATGGGCGACGACGATCACGCGGTGGCTCGAGAGCCCGGGGCGGACGCCGACGACGGTCTCGAGCGGCCCGGGATCGCGGCCGCCGCCCGGCGTGTCCAGGCGCGTGACCGTGAACGTCGGCCGGTGCGTGTCGGGATCGGGCGCGTTGAAGGCCTTCGCGACGCGATCGGCGAGCGCCCGGTCGTCGGGCGACCCGGGGCTGCGCTGCGGGAACGAGCGGCCCAGCTCCACCAGCGAGTTGACCGGCGCGGTGACCGCCCCGAAGGCGCGTTCGGCGTTGAACGCGTCCGACGCCAGCGGCGACCCCACGGGCGCCGGGCGGTCCGCCAGGGAGAACGCGGCGACGAAGAGCGCCACGAGCGCGGGCAGGAAGGCCGCCCGGTAGACGCGCACGTCGAGCACTCGGCCGAGGGTATCGCCCGTCTATCCTCGAAATGAGGCGAAAATGCCCGATCGCGCTCCCCGCATCCTGCTTGTCGACGACGAGCAGCCCATCCAGACGCTGCTCTCCTTCCCGTTGCAGCGGGACGGTTACGAGGTCGTGGTCGCCTCCGACGGGCGCGAGGCGCTCGCCCGCTACGAGGAGCAGCCGCCCGATCTGGTCGTGCTCGACGTCATGCTGCCGCGCATGGACGGCCTCGAGGTCTGCAAGCGCCTGCGGGCAAAGGGCGAGACCGTGCCGATCATCATGCTCACCGCCAAGAGCGAGGAGATCGACAAGGTCCTCGGTCTCGAGCTGGGCGCGGACGACTACATCACCAAGCCCTTCTCGATGCGCGAGTTCCGCTCGCGCGTCAAGGCCGCGCTGCGGCGCTCCGGCATGCGCCAGACCGACGCCGACGACGAGCGCCCGCTCGAGTTCGACGGCCTGCGCATCGACCCCGTCAAGCGCGCCGTGACCCGCGACGGCGAGCCGATCACCTGTACATACGTCGAGTTCGAGATCCTGCACGCGCTCGCCCAGGGGCCCGGCCGCGTCTTCACGCGCGACATGCTGCTCTCGCGCGTGTGGGGCGACTCGGCGTTCCGCGACCCCCGCACCATCGACGTCCACATCCGCCACCTGCGCGAGAAGCTCGAGTCCGACCCCAAGGAGCCGGACTACATCTTCACCGTGCGCGGCGTCGGCTACCGCTTCCGCGACGAGGAGTAGCCCGGGTGGGCAGGATCTGATGCCTGGCCTGCGGTCGCTGCGCAACCGACTGGCGGTCGTCTTCGGGCTGATCGTCGCCGGGGCGATCGGCACCGTCTACCTCTCCGTCACGCCCCGCCTGGAGGACCGGCTGCAGAACCAGCGGCTGGGCGCTCTGTCGATCGATGCCAAGCGCACGGCGCGCGGGATCCCGACGCTGCCGCGGCGGCCCAACGACCAGAAGCTGGCGGACAAGCTGATGCCGCGCGTGCGCCGCACGGCCGCGCGGCTGAGCGCCGAGATCCTGATCCTGCGCCCGCTGCGCGGCACGCCGCAGGTGCTGACGCTGATCACCGACTCGACGCCCGACGGCGGCGTCACGGCAACCGACGTCCAGGGCGTCGCGCTGGAGGCGCTCGGCGCCAAGCGGACGGCGACGGGCACCGAGCCGACGCCGCTGGGCCGCGAGGCGCTCGCCGCCACGCCGCTGGCCAAGGGGCGCGGCGTCGTGGTGCTGGCCGACTCGCTCGACGACGTCGAGGCCAACGTCGGCCTGATCCGGCGGCAGATCCTCTACTCGGGCGCGGCCGCGCTGGTCATCGCGCTGCTCGCGGGCTACCTCGTGGCACGCGCGCTGTCGCTGCGCGTCAAGCGATTGGAGACCGCCGCGCGCAAGGTCGCCGCCGGCGACTTCTCGAACCCGATCCGCGCAGACTCCGACGACGAGCTCGGCCAGCTCGCCACCGCGTTCGACGACATGCAGAACCAGCTCGCCCGGCTCGACCGGGCGCGCAAGCAGTTCATCGCGTCCGCCTCGCACGAGCTGCGCACGCCGATCTTCTCGCTCGGCGGCTTCCTCGAGCTGCTCGCCGACGAGGACCTCGACGAGGACACGCGGCGCGCCTTCCTCGAGCAGCTGCGCGGCCAGGTCGACCGCATGCGGATGCTCGCCACCGAGCTGCTCGACCTCTCGCGGCTGGAGTCCGGCGCGCTGGAGCTGCACCCCGAGCCGACCGACCTGGGCCAGCTCGCGCGCGAGATCGCCGCCGAGTTCACCCCCGCCGCGCAGCGCCACCAGACGAAGGTGCTCCTGCGCCTGCAGCGGGACCCGCTCGAGCTCGAGTGCGATCCGGAGCGCGTCGCCCAGGTGCTGCGGATCCTCCTGGACAACGCCATCGTCCATACGCCGACCGGCACCGGTGTGCAAGTTTCCGCGGCGCGTCACAATGGGCACGTGAGGCTCGAGGTCTCCGACCGAGGCCTCGGCATCAAGCGCCAGAACATGCCGCATATCTTCGAGCCGTTCTTCTCATCCGACGACGAGGCGCAAGGCGCCGGGCTCGGCCTGGCCATCGCCCGCGAGCTCGCCGAGCGCATGCAGGGCGAGCTGACCGCGCGCTCGATCCCCGGATCGACGACGTTCTCGCTGGTGCTTCCCGGATGACGCGCCCGCGCGCGGCGCTCGTGACGGCGCTCGCCGCTGCCCTGGTCGCCGGCTGCGGCGGCGGAGACTCCTCGAGCCTCGGCTCTGACTCCGGCTCCGCCGGCAAGACCGCGACGACGCGCGTCGAGGTCATCCAGTCCCAGGGCAAGGGCGACGGCTTCGACGCCAGCAAGCTGTACAAGACGGAGTCGCCGGGCGTGGTGACGGTGATCTCCATCTTCGGCTCGGGCGGCATCGGCTCGCTGCTGGGCGGCGACTCCGGCGGCTCGGACGTGGGCGTCGGCTCCGGCTTCGTGCTCCACAAGAGCGGCGAGATCGCGACCAACGCGCACGTCGTCGTGCAGGAGTCGACCCTCAAGCGCGCCCGCGAGGTCTACGTCGAGTTCGCCGACGGCAACCGCGTGAAGGCGTCGATCGTCGGCGACGACCCGAACGCCGACG
>DATBDM010000153.1:0-24584 GCA_036269915.1 Solirubrobacteraceae bacterium
TCGAAGACGGGCAGCCGTGCGCAGAGGTCGAGCTTCGCCGTGAGGGTGCGCAGGAGGTTCTCGAGCGTGCGGTCCGCCGGATGCGCGGCCGTGAGGTCGCTCAGCCGGCGTGTGGGGCGAGGCGCTGAGGGGTCCGTAACCACGACGAGGACTCTCGCCTGGGGCCGACGCGCCGAGAAGGTGATCTTCGGGACGACGGGGGAGTTGGTTCTCGTCCGCCCGTTGGGGATCACCCGTCACTGGCGCGGGTGACGTCGGCGTCACCCGGGTCATGCCTCCTGGACGTTCGTCCAGGGGGATGTTCGTCACCGATCACCGGACGAATAGGGGATTGGCGTTTCCGGCAGAACCCAGCTACGGTTTTCTCATCGAGAGCATGTCGGACACCACCACGCACGGACGAGGGAGCGGCCGGGATCCAGACGAGCCGCTGCGGGCGATCGTCGCCGACGACGACCCGTTCGCCCGCCGAATGGTCAAGGATGCCCTGCAAAGAGCCGGGATCGTGGTCCTCGCCGAGGCGCACGACGGCCGCGAGGCTGTCGAGCTCACGCTCTACTACCGCCCCGACGTCGTGCTCATGGACGTGGTCATGCCGTCGCTCGACGGCATCGCCGCGACGCGGCAGATCGTGAAGGACCTTCCCGAGCAGCTGATCGTCCTGCTGACCAGTGCGGACGAGGAGGAGATGGGCGTGCTCGGCCTCCGGGCCGGTGCCGTCGGCTTCCTCACGAAGGACGTCGACGTGAGCGTTCTGCCGCGCACGCTCGAACGCGCGCTCGACGGCGAGGCCGTGATCTCGCGCCGGCTCGGCATGCGCCTGGTCGAGCACCTGCGCCGCGTCCCCGAGGGCGCGCCGGGCCTGCGTCCGGTCAAGTCGCCGCTCACCGCGCGCGAGTGGGAGGTCATCGACCTCCTCTACGAGGGCCGCACGACCGAGGAGATCGCCTCGTCGCTCGTGCTCTCCAGCGAGACGGTCCGCTCGCACGTCAAGCACATCCTCCGCAAGCTCGGCGCGTCCTCGCGCGGCGAGGCGGTCGCGCTCGCGCAGGAGATGCGCGGCGCGCCCCCGGTTCCGCCGGGCCAGTCCGGCCGCCGCTGAGTCATTCGCCGGCGGCGGGCCCGGCGAACGGCGGCTGGGTAGGGAGGCGCCGGGCCCGGCGGATCAGTGGCGCGAAAACGGCGATATACGCCGTCAACGCGCCATCGATCCTGCGTGCGGCGGGCGCGTGTCGCGTTGACCACCTCACAGGTGATGAACGCGACACGCGATCGATGTCCGCCTCAGGTCCCGCGGGAGAACGGCCCCCGTTCGGGCACTCCCTCAATGTGGGTTCGGTCCCACCGCGGCCGGCGATCGCCGGCCGCCTCACCGGCCGCGGGGCGCGAAACCCGGCGCTACTCAGCCGAGAGCGTGAACCAGAACCGGTTGCCGCCCTGCAGGGGCAGCACGCCGATGCGGCCGCCGTGGCGCTCCACGACGCGACGGCAGATCGAGAGGCCGAGGCCGGCGCCGCGCATGCGGCGCTCGTGCTGGCCACGCTGGTAGGGCGCGAAGATGCGCTCGGAGTCCTCGGCGTTGATCGTCGGGCCGTCGCTGTCGATCGTGACCCGCCAGGCGCCGGCGTGCTCGCGCACCGCGCCGATCGCGATGCGGGAGCCCTCGCGCGGCCCGTAGCGGAGGCCGTTGACGATCAGGTTGGTGAACACGCCGCAGAGCAGCGTCGGCTCGCCCTGCACGACGGGCATCGGCCCGACCTCGACCTCGGCGGCGCGCGTCGCGATCTCCGGCTGCAGCGTCGTCAGGACGCCCTCGACGACCGCGCCCAGGTCCACCGGGCGGCATTGGAGCGGCTCGTCGCCGACCCGCGCCTCGTCGAGCAGCGCCTCCACGAGCCGCCGGGCCTGCGCGGCCGCGCGCGAGATCGCGTCGAGGTCGCGGAGCGCCTCGCCGTCCCGGACGCGATCGAGGCGGCTGGCGATCATCGCCGAGTAGGCCTCGGTCATCACCAGCGGGGCGACCAGCTCGTGCGCGGCACGGGCGGCGAAGTCCTCGAGCCCGTCGCGTTCGCGCTCGAGGTCGCGTACCCGCCCGGTGAGCGCCGAGATCTGCGACTCCGCGTCGAGCTCCTCGCTCGTCGGGACCTCGATCAGTGCTGGGCGGCCTGTCTGCCGTCCTTGCGGCTGATCCTTAGCCGGCGTCACTGCCGCATACACCTCTCGCGGTTGATCATCGTCGGTCCCGTCCACAAGTTCACATCTATGAGCTTGTACCCACGGTCGGCCGGAACTCGGTCAACCCTCCCAGGAAGGACCGCCGGGGTCAACTCGTCCATTCGGCCGCTGGATACTGAAGACTTCATCTAGAGTCGCGCGAAGCATGGAGGGCGTTGGCATCGACCTGCTCGAGATCGACCGCCTCGAGCGAGCGCTGGCGCGCCGCCCGCGGCTCGCAGAGCGGCTCTTCACGGAGGCCGAGCGCGACTACGCCGGCTCGCGCTCGCGCCCCGCGATGCACCTCGCCGCGCGCTTCTGCGCGAAGGAGGCGGTGGCCAAGGCGCTGTCGCTGCGCGCCTGGGATCCGCACGACGTCGAGGTGATCGGCACCGGTGGACCGCCGACCGTCCGCCTGACCGGTGCGGCCGGCGCCCGGGCAGCCGAGCTCGGCGTCAAGGTCACGATCTCGCTCACGCACACCGGCGGGATGGCCGCCGCGATCGCCCTGGCGGAGGCCTCGTGAGCCTGCCCGCCTGGCTCGAGCCCCTGCTCGACGCGGAGGCGATGCGCGCCACCGACCGCTGGGCGATCGAGGACCGGGGCGTCCCAGGGGCGGCGCTGATGGAGCGCGCCGGAGCTGGGCTCGCGCGCGTGATCGCCGCCCGCGCGCCGTCCGGGCGGATCGCGATCGCCTGCGGCAAGGGCAACAACGGCGGCGACGGGCTCGTGGCCGCGCGGCTGCTACGCGAGGCGGGGCGCGAGGTCGACGTGCTCGCGGTCTGGCCCGTGGACGAGTTCGGCCCCGATGCGGCCGAGCAGGCCGCCAGGCTGCCCGGCGCCGCGCCCGAGGCGTTCGCGCCCGAGCCCCTCGACGGCGCGACCCTGGTCGTCGACGCGCTGCTCGGCACCGGCTTCTCCGGCGCGCCGCGCGACCCCGCCGCGGCCGCGATCGCGGCGATCAACGCGGCGGGCGCCCCCGTCGTCGCCGTCGACGTCCCGAGCGGCGTCGACGCGTCGACCGGCGAGGTCGAGGGCGCGGCGATCGAGGCGGTGGCCACGGCGACGTTCCATCTCGCCAAGCCGGGACTGTGGATCCATCCGGGCAAGGCTCACGCCGGCGACGTCGAGGTGGTCGCGATCGGGATCCCCGACGGTGCGCCGACCGAGACGCACCTGGGGCTGATCGCCCGCGGTGTGCTGGATGCCGTCGCGCATCGCGGCGCGGACTCGACCAAGTTCAGCTCGGGCAACGTGTTCGTCCTCGGCGGCTCGCGCGGCCTGACCGGCGCGCCCGCCATGAGCGCGACCGCCGCCCAGCGCTCCGGCGCGGGCTACGTGACCGTCGCCGCGCCCGCGCCGTTCGAGTCGATCTTCGGCGTCACGCTGCTCGAGGCGATGTTCGTGCCGCTGCCGGAGTCCGAGGGGGCGTTGGCGATGGACGCCCTGGACCCGGCGCTGCGGGCGATCGAGCGCGCGAACGCGGTCGTGCTCGGCCCCGGCTTCTCCAAGCGCGAGGGCGCACAGGAGCTGGCGCGCACGCTCGCCGGCGCCATCCCGGTGCCGACCGTGATCGACGCCGACGGGCTCAACGCGCTCGCGGGCCGCGCCGGCCAGCTGCTGGGCGGGCGCTCCGCGGCGACCGTGCTCACGCCCCACGCGGGCGAGCTCGGGCGGCTGCTCGGCGTCGACTCGAAGGAGATCGCGCGCTCGCGGCTGCGCCACGTCCGCGCCGCGGCGGCCGAGACGCGGGCGGTCGTGGTGCTCAAGGGCGACGACACGCTCATCGCCGACCCGTCCGGATGCGTGGCGGTGTCGCCGGGCGGCGCGCCCGCGCTGGCCACGGCGGGGACCGGCGACGTCCTCTCCGGCGTGATCGCGGCGCTGCTGGCCAAGGGCCTCGACCCCTTCGGCGCCGCCTGCGCGGGCGTCTATGCCCACCTGCGGGCCGGGCAGCTGGCGGCCGCGCCGCACGGCCCCGACGGCGTGATCGCCTCGGACGTCATCGCGCGGCTCCCCGAGGCGTTCGCGCGAGGCTGATGGCGCTCCGAGCGCTCGCCCGGGTGGACACGGGCGCGATCGAGCGCAACTGCGCCCGCCTCGCCGCCGCGGCGTCGCCGGCCGCGTTGTGCGCGGTCGTCAAGGCCGACGGGTACGGCCACGGCACGGTCGCGGCCGCGCGCGCCGCGCTGGCCGGCGGCGCGACCTGGCTCGCGGTCGCCACCGCCGAGGAGGCGCGCGTGCTGCGCGCCGCCGGGCTCGACGGGCCGTTGCTCGTGCTCGGCGCGCTCTCGCCGTCGGAGCTCGACGTCGCGCTCGAGGCGCGCGCCGACCTCGCGGCCTGGCGGGAGGACTTCGTCGCGGCGATCGCCGCGCACCCGCTCGGCGCCGGGACCGGGATCCACGTCAAGCTCGACTCCGGGCTCGGCCGGCTCGGCACCCGCGACGCCGACGAGGCCGACCGGGTCGCCGATGCGGCCGCCGCCGCGCCCGGCCTGCGGCTCGCCGGGGCGTGGACGCACTTCGCCACGGCCGACGAGCCCGATCCGGGGTTCCTGCGCCGGCAGCTCGCCGTGTTCGAGCCGTGGGCGCGCGGGGTCGCCGGGCGCCACGACGGCGTGCTCGTGCACGCGGCCAACTCCGCCGCCACGCTCGCCGCGCCCGCGACCCACTTCGACCTGGTCCGCTGCGGCATCGCCATCTACGGCCTCGACCCGTTCCAGGGCGATCCCTCCGCGAACGACCTGGAGCCCGCGCTCGAGCTGCGCTCCTACGTCGCCGACGTCAAGCGCTGCCTCGCGGGCGAGAGCGTCGGCTACGGGCGGCGCTTCCTCGCCGAGCGCGACACCTGGATCGCAACGCTCCCGATCGGCTACGGCGACGGCGTCCGCCGCGGCCTGAGCGACAACGGCGACGTGCTGGTGCGCGGCCGCCGCTACCCGCTGGTCGGCACGATCTCGATGGACAACGTCACGATCGATCTCGGCCCGTCGGACGCCGAGCCGCCGCTGCGCGGCGCCGACGCCGTGCTGATCGGCCGCGACGGCGACGAGCGGATCCTGGCCGAGGACGTCGCGCGCCGACTGGGGACGATCAACTACGAGATCACCTGCGGCATCTCCGCGCGCGTGCTGCGGGAGCACCGGTGAGCCGTCACGCGCCGCTCGACGCGGTGCGCGAGGCGCTGGCCGGCCGGCCGGCGTGGCTCGTCGGGGGAGCGGTCCGCGACGAGCTGCTCGGCCGCGCGACGGACGACGTCGACGTCGCGGTCGAGGGCGATCCCCGCGAACCCGCCCGCGCCCTCGCGCGCGCGACCGGCGGCGCGGCCTTCCGCCTCTCCGGCGAATACGGCGCCTGGCGCGTCGTCGGACCCGGCCACACGTGGCACGTCGACCTCGTCGCCCTGCGCGAGGACGGCATCGAGGGCGACCTCGGCAAGCGCGACTTCTCGATCAACGCGATGGCGGAGCCGCTGGACGGCGGCCGGCTGCTCGACCCGTTCGGCGGGCAGGCGGACCTGCGCCTCGGGCGGCTGCGCATGGTCACGCCCGGCGCCCTCGCCGAGGACCCGCTGCGCACGCTGCGCGCCGTCCGCCAAGCGGTCGAGCTCGGTCTCGAGATCGATCGCGCCACCGCCGAGGAGATCGCCCGCCGCGCGCCGGAGCTCGACCGCGTCGCGCCCGAGCGGATCTTCGGCGAGCTCAAGCGCGTCGTCGGCGCCCAGGACGTCCGCCGCGGGCTCGAGCTGATGGAGGCGCACGGGATCACCGCCGCGGTGCTCCCGGAGATCCTGCCGCTGCACGGGGTCGGCCAGAGCGACTTCCACCATGCCGACGTCCACGACCACACGCTCGAGGTGCTCGACTCGGTGCTGGTGATCGAGGACGACCCCACCTACGCCGGCCTGCCCGACCAGGCGGACGAGATCCGCGCGCTGCTGGCCGAGCCGCTCGCCGACGACCTCGATCGCGGTGGCGCGCTGCGCTGGGCTGCGCTGCTGCATGACGTCGCCAAGCCCGAGACGCGCACCGAGGGCGGCGGCCGCGTCGGCTTCCCCGGCCACGACGAGCGGGGCGCGGAGGTGGCGGCCGGCGTGCTGCGGCGGCTGCGCGCCTCCGAACGGCTCGTCGAGCACGTCGCCGGGCTCATCCGCAACCACCTGCGAGTCGGCTTCCTCGTCCACGCGCGCCCGCTCGACAGGCGCGCGGTCTGGCGCTACCTGCGCGCCACCGAGCCGCGCAGTGCCGACGTGACGCTGCTCACCGTGGCCGACCGGCTCGCCACGCGCGGCCGCAACGCCGACGCGGCGATCGAGGGCCATCTCGACGTCGCCCGCACGATGCTCGACGCCGCGTTCGCCGAGCGGGCCGCGCCGAGGCCGGCGCCGATCGTCCGCGGCGACGAGCTCGCGCGCGAGCTGGGGATGGAGCCCGGGCCCGAGCTCGGGAGGCTGCTCGCGCAGCTCGCCGAGGACCGCTACGCCGGCGAGATCAGCACGCGCGAGGACGCGCTGCGGCGCGCGCGCGAGCTGCGTTGCGCCGGGTAGTCTGCCCGCCCATGGCTGCCGATCCCGACTGCATCTTCTGCAAGGTCGTCGCGGGGGAGATCCCTGCGACCCTCGTCGCCGAGGACGAGCGCGCGATCGCGTTCATGGACATCAGCCCGGCCACTCGCGGCCACACGCTGGTGATCCCGCGGGAGCACAGCACGGACCTGACCGTGGTCGGGGCCGAGGACCTCGCCGCGTGCGCGGCGCTCGCCCAGCGGGTCGCCGGCCGCCAGCTCGAGGTGCTCGGGGCCGACGGGGTCAACCTGCTCAACTCCTGCCGCCCCGCCGCCTGGCAGACCGTCTTCCACTTCCACGTCCACGTGATCCCCCGCTACGACGGCGACCCGCTGCGGCTGCCGTGGGTCCCCGAGCCCGGCGACGCCGACGCGATCGCGGCGACGGGCCGCGAGCTCGCCTTCTAGCGGCTTGCTTTTCGCGCTGCGCCGCGGATAGCGTCTGCCCATCACGAGCCGGCAGAAGGCCGGCCGGAGAAGCAGCGGGGTCTGCCTGTGGCTACGGGGACGGTCAAGTGGTTCTCTGACGACAAGGGCTTCGGCTTCATCACCCCCGACGAGGGTGGTGGCCGGGACCTGTTCGTCCACTTCAGCGGCATCGAGGGCGACGGATATCGGTCCCTGGCCGAGGGCGCGAAGGTCACCTACGACGAGGAGGCGGGCGAGAAGGGCCCCAAGGCCGTCAACGTCCACAAGGTCTAGCCGGACGGCATGCGGCGGGCCGAAGTGCCCGCCGCACCGCAACCACGACCGCCTCATCGTGTTCAATGGCGGCGTATGCAGTACCTTCCCCGCCCCCTCGTCGTCGCCTCGGCGACCCTCTTCGCGGCGCTCGCCATCGCCGGATCGGCGCAGGCCCGCGTGCTCGAGGTGGGCACCGCGAAGGGCGATCAGTCGCCCAGCTGCCCCGACAGCCCGTGCCTCGCGGTCTCGCGCACGACGGGCTACCAGACGCAGTTCGCCAGCAAGACCGGCACCTACAAGGCCCCCGCCGACGGGCGCATCGTCGCCTGGACCGTCGACCTGGGAGGCCCCAACGGCCGCCAGGTGGCGTTCTTCGACCAGGCGTTCGGCAAGGCCTCGGCCGGGATCACGATCCTGCGCCGCGGCAAGAAGAAGCTCCAGCGCTTCAACGTCGGTCAGAGCCCCGTCGTGCAGCTCGAGCCGTATCTGGGCCAGACCGTCCAGTTCCCGCTCGCGACCTCGCTCGCGGTCCGCAAGGGCGACATCGTCGCGCTCACGGTCCCGACCTGGGCGCCCGTGCTGACCCAGCTGCTGAGCGACGGGAGCACCTGGCTCGCCAGCCGGCCCAAGGGCGGCTGCGACAACACCGACACGCAGACGGCCCACGTCAAGACCGGTCCGACGCGCTACCGCTGCAAGTACACGGCGCGGCTGACCTACTCGGCCACGCTGGTCACCAACCCGGTTCCGACGGCGAACGCGAGCCGCCGCTAGCGGCTCAGCGGCCGCGGCGCCGCCGCGGCGGCGGCGCGGCGGGACGGCGGATCGGCAGGCTGACGCCCCGCGCCCGGTCGGGCACCGCCGGCGGCGCCTGGCCGAGGAGATCCAGCAGCGCGTCGACGACGTCCGGGTCGAACTGCGCGCGGACGCCGCGCTTGAGCTCGGCGATCGCCGCGTCGCGGTCGAGCGCCGGGCGGTAGGGCCGGTCGGTCACCATCGCCTTGTAGGCGTCGCAGGCGAGGATGATCCGGGAGCCGATCGGGATGTTGCGGGCCACGAGCCCGTCGGGGTAGCCCGTGCCGTCCCAGTGCTCGTGCTCGTGGCGGACGATCGGCGCGATCGCGACCAGCTGGGGGATGCGCAGGAGCACGCGCTCGCCTGCGATCGGGTGCTCGGCCATGACCGCCCACTCCTCGGGGGTGAGCGGGCCCGCCTTGTGGAGGATCTCGTGGGGCACGGCCAGCTTGCCGACGTCGTGCAGCAGCGCGGCGTCGGCGATCCGCTCGACCTGCTCGGACGCGAGCCCCAGGATCATCGCCACGCCGCGGGAGAGGTGCACGACCTCGTCGGTGTGCGCGTGGGTGTACGCGTCGCGCTCCTCGATCGCGGCCGCGAGCGCCTGCACGGCCGCGGGGGAGCCCGACTCCGCGTGCAGGATCGCCAGCTCGCGCTCGACGTCGGCGTTGGCGACGGCGACCCGGCCCTTGCCGGTGCGCTTGGCCAGCAGGAGCGCCCGGTCGGCGTGCTCGAGGAGATCGTCGGCGTCCAGCGGCTCGCGCCAGGCGGCGACGCCGATCGAGCACGCGCCGGCCAGCTGCATGTCGGGCACCGCGGCCATCCGCTCGCCGATCGCGTCGCGGACCCGCTCGGCGAGCGCGGTCGCGACGTCCTCCTCGCTGCCGGGCAGCAGCAGCACGAACTCGTCGCCGCCGTACCGGGCGACCTGGTCGTAGGGGCGCAGCTGCTGCTGGAGCGCCGCCGCGACGCTGCGCAGCAGGTCGTCGCCGGCCTGGTGGCCGCGGACGTCGTTGACGCGCTTGAAGTCATCGAGGTCGACGATCGCGCAGGTGAGGTGTGTCCCGTCGCGCTGGGCGCGGGCGATCTCCTCGCGCAGGCGGACCTGCATGGCGCCGTGGTTGAGCAGCCCGGTCAGCGCGTCGGTCCGCGCGGCGTGCTGCACCTGCGCGTAGGTCTCGGCGTTGTGACAGGCGAAGGTGGCGAGGTCGGCGATCGCGACCAGCGTGCGGCGGTCGTCGTCGGTGATGCGGTGGGGCGCCTCCCAGGCGACCGACAGCGCGCCCCGGGTCTCGCCGTTCCAGTCCATCGGGACCGCGAGCGCCGAGGTGTACTGGGGCAGCATGTGGCCGGGAAGCACGACGTCGCGGGCGAAGTCCTCGGTGGCGAAGGTCTCGCCGCGCGCGACGGCCACCCCGGCGACGCCCTCGCCGCGGCCCAGCTCGAGGCCGTGCCAGGCGTCTGGTACGCCGTGGCCCGCGGTGGCGACGAGCCTCCCGGCCTCGTCGGCCAGGTAGACGCCGGCCATGTCTGTGCCGAGTGCGAGCGCGACCTCACGGGCCAGCGTGCGCAGCACCTCCTGCAGCTCGAGCGAGGCGTTGAGGGCGCGCGCGGCGCGCACCAGCGCGTGGTCGTGGGCGCTGCCCGCACCGAGCCGCTGCTCGGCGTCCAGCCGCGCGAGGCCGGCGGCGGCGACGTCGGCGAGCGCGCGCGCGAGCTCGAGCGCCTCCGGGTCCGGGTCGGCGTGGCCGACCGCGACGTGGTGGACCGCGTCCTCCCAGGTCAGCGGCAGCCGCACCCCCGAGCCGTCGGGCACGGGGGCGTCGAGGATCTGCACGGGGCCCTCGAGGGTCTTCTCGAGCGCGCGCGTCAGCGCAGCGAGCAGCTCAGCACGAGACGTCGCCTGCGCGGCGATGCGGGCGAGGGGTCGGAGCTGGAAGGCCGGATCGAGGCCGGCAGGGGGCTGGAACTGATCGGGGACGGGGGAGCCTTCCCAAAGCGGGGGAGTCCCTCCATTCATCGGCACGCCGCAGGCGCGCCTTGATCAGCAGGCGCCCGGATTTTGGGCGCAGAAGCTCTCGTACTTCGAGCCGCTGGAGCCGGCCGGCGGGGCGGCGGTGCCGCCCGCGGCGGTGGCTGTGCCATCGCTCGAGGCGCCGCCGGTCCCACCGCCCGTGCCGGTGGTGGCGCTCGAGGAGGTGCCGCCCGTGCCCGTGCTCGTCGCGCTCGTCCCGGTCGCCGCGGTCGCACCGGCGGTGCCGGTCGTCCCGGTCGACCCGGTGGCGCTCGGCGTCGCGGTCGCGGCGGCCGACGGCGTCGGCGTCGCGGTCGCGGTCCCGGTGGCGCTCGCGCCGGTGCCCGAGGTGCCGGAGGCGGTCCCGGCGCCCGCCGGCGCGGCGCCGTTCGGGATCGTCACCGTGACCGGCGGTCCTGGGACCTCCGGCGCGATCGGCTCGCCTCCGCCGCAGCCTGCCAGCACGGCCGTGCCGAGCAGCAGACCGAGCAGGCTGAGGCGCACGCCCACCGCGCTCAGCGCGGAAGGGCGGACATCCGGCGGCCGCATGTGGGGCAGTCGTTGAGGTCCTTCTGCGCAGGCTGGTCGCACCAGTTGCAGAAGCGAAGCGATTCCACGGCCCACGGCAGATTGGAGGCCGATGGGGCCAGCGGCAGCACCTTGCCGACGACCTCGAGCTCCTCACCGGTGTCGTGGTCGACGTAGACGCGGTCGGGCTCGGCCTCGAGCAGCGTCTCTCGGCCGGTCGACGGCGCACGCAGGCGATACAGCTGTCTGCGGATCATCGACGCGGGACCTTAGCAAGCGCCCCGGCGCCTCATGCCCCTAGGCTTGCGCGCGGATGCGCGTCCTCATCTTCCACGGCTACCTGCTCCAGGGCACGGGCTCCAACGTCTACAACGCCGAGCTGGGCGCCGCGTTCGCGCGTGCCGGGCACGAAGTGCACCTACTCAGCCAGGATCGCGCCCCGCTCGCGCTCGACTGGGTCGACGCCGCGGGCGACTGGGACACCGGGGCGCTCGATGTCGAGGTGCGCCGGGAGCCGCCGCGGGCGACCGTGTACCGGCCCGACATCGGGGGCGTGCTGCCGCTCTACGTCGCCGATCGCTACGAGGGCGTCGAGGCGCGGCCGTTCCCCGAGCTCTCCGAGGTCGAGGTCGAGGCCTACGTTGAGCGCAACGTGGCCGCGGTGCGCGACGTCGTCGCCCGGGCGCGGCCCGGCGTCGCGCTCGCCAACCACCTCGTGATGGGCCCGGCGATCCTCGCCCGCGCGCTGGCGGGCACCGGTATCCCGTACGCAGTGAAGGTCCACGGCAGCGCGCTCGAGTACGTGGTCAAGCCGTATCCGCGCTTCCTTGCCTACGCGCGCGAGGGCATCGCGGGCGCGCGCGGGGTGCTCGTCGGCTCGCGCCACACCGCCGAGAGCCTGTGGGCGGCGATGGACGATCCCGACCTGCCGGCCCGCACGCGGCTCGGGCCGCCGGGCGTCGACGTCGAGCGCTTCGAGCCGCGCGAGCCCGACGCGGCGCGCGCGGGGCTGGCGGCGCTGCGCGAGCGGCTCGCGGCGACCGTGGACGCCGAGGGCGGCGATGACGCCTTCGCCCGCACGGTCGGCGAGGCCGCCGCGGCGCTGGCGCAGGTGGGGGAGGGCGAGCGTCTCGTCGTCTACGTGGGCAAGCTGATCGGCTCCAAGGGCGTCGAGCTGCTGCTGGCCGCCTGGCCGCTCGTGCGCGCGCGGGTGCCCGACGCCCGGCTGCTGGTCGTCGGTTTCGGCGCCTTCCGGCCGGGGCTGGAGGAGCTGGCGTCGGCCTTGTCGCGCGGCGACCTCGAGGCCGCTCGCGCCACGCGCTCGGAGAGCGGCGCCGAACTGCCGTGGCTCGCCGCGTTCCTCGACCGCCTCGGCGAGGGCGGGGCGGAGGCGTACGCGGACGCGGCGCGCGGCATCGACTCCTCGATCTCCTGGACCGGCCGCCTCGACCACCACGAGCTGGCCGACGTGCTGCCCGCCGCGGAGGCGATGGCGGTCACGAGCACCTTCCCGGAGGCGTTCGGGATGGTCGCCGCCGAAGGCGCCGCGTGCGGGACGCTGCCGGTCGTCGCCGCGCACTCGGGGCTCGTCGAGGTCGCGCGCACGCTCGCCGCCGCGACCCCCGAGCCGGCGCGCCCGTGGCTGACCTTCGAGGTGGGACCCGGCGCGGTCGAGGAGCTCGCGGGCGCCCTGATCGCCTGGATGCAGGCCGATCGGGAGCTGCGCGCGCAGACCCGGTCGGGCATGGTCGCGGCGACGCGCGAGCGCTACTCGTGGGACGGCGTCGCGCGCACCGTGATCGCCGCTGCGCGGGGCGATCTGGACGCATTGCCCGAGCCGTAGGTGGCATGCGGCGCTTGAGGCTCGCGTGCCGCCCGGTCAGGCATTAGGATCCGCCGCCATGGAGAGAGGTGGCGCGGGCAACGCGCTGGAGGCCGTGTCGCTGCGCGGCCTCTTTGCGCTCGGTGGGTGCGTCGCGGTCGCGGCCGTGGCGTCGGGCTGCGGCGCGGGCGCGAGCTCGCACGCGAACCTGCTCAACGGCAAGAAGATGTTCGTCAGCCGCTGCGGGGCGTGCCACACGCTCGCACGCGCGGGGACGAAGGGCGTGACCGGCCCGAACCTCGACTTCGCGTTCGCCCAGGCGCGCCGCGACGGCGAGAAGAGCTCGACCTTCGAGGGCATGGTCCGCGGGCAGATCCGCTACCCCGCCCGCGAGCCGCAGCACGACCCGGTGACGGGCAAGGAGCTGACGAAGATGCCCGCCGACCTGGTCACGGGCCAGGCGGTCACCGACGTCGCCGCCTACGTCGGCACGGTCGCCGGCGCGCCGGGCAAGGACACGGGCGCACTCGCCTCGGTCGGCGTCGCCAAGGCGCAGGGCACCGCCAAGGAGGCCAACGGGACCGTCTCGATCCCCGCGGACCCGAACGGCGGCCTCTCCTACAAGTACGCCAACGCGACCGCGAACGCGGGCAAGGTCACGCTCGACTCCAAGAACGACGCCCAGATCGGCCACGACATCGCGATCGAGGGCAACGGCGTCTCCGCGAAGGGCAAGGTCGTCTCGGGCGGGGGCACGTCGACGCTCACGGCGAACCTGAAGCCAGGGACCTACACGTTCTTCTGCTCGGTCCCCGGCCATCGCCAGGCCGGCATGCAGGGCAAGCTCGTCGTCAAGTAGCGATCACACGGCCGGCAACGGCGTAGGGTCGGTCGGGGCGAGCGAGGCAATTCTCGATCCTCGGTCCTCTCGAGGTGCGCGCCGGCGGCCACGTCGCGAAGGTGCCGGCCAGATGGCCGGCACCCTCGCGAGCGCTGCGGTCAGGCGACGGTCCGGGGCCGGTGCAGCCGGCGCATGCGGACGCTGTTGAGCCCGGCCAGGCCGCCGATGGCCAGCAGGCCCATGGCGCTGCCGATCGCGATGGCCGTCCAGTCGACGCCCGAATCCGTGTCGACCGTGGCGGTCGGCGCGTCGTGCGTGGGCCGCGGCGTCACGTCGACGTTGCGCGGGTTGCGGACGGCGTCGCGGGCGTCGGCCGAACGCAGGTCCTGCTTGTGCTGCGCGTTGGCCGCCGCGACGGCGGTCGACGCGTGCATGTCGAGCTGCTGTGCCTTGGTCGCCGGGGTGGCGGTCGAGGCCGGCGGGTCGAGCGGCTGAGCCTGAGCTGCCGACGCGCCGAGCGCGACGATGGCGAAGGCGGCAGCCAGTGTGCGGGTGATGCTCATGGTGCTGACGCTCCTGACGGATGTGGGGTGAACGCGGTGAGACCACGTTCCCGCCGTCCGCCTACGGCTCGGTTGCAGTTCGGCAACAGCGCCGCTGAGAAGCGAAACGCCTACAGCGCGCGGACGACCAGCACGATCAGGATCACCGCCGCGAAGAGGGCGATGACGTACAGCAGAAAGCGGAACGCCTCGCCCTCGGAGCGCAGCGGGTTGATCACAGGATGTAGACGGTCGTGAAGACGATGATCCACATCACGTCGACGAAGTGCCAGTAGATCCCCGGCACCTCGACGCCGCGGTGCTGCTCGGGCGTGAAGTGCCCGCGGAAGGACCGGATGGTCACGAACGCCAGCAGCGTCAGGCCGATGAAGACGTGCGCGCCGTGCAGGCCGGTCAAGCCGTAGAAGACCGATGCCTGCGCGGAGTCGTGCGGCGAGAAGCCGATGTGGACGTACTCGTTGATCTGGATGAAGAGGAACGTCAGGCCGAGCAGGAACGTCGTCAGCATCCCGGCCTGCAGCCCGAAGCGGTTGCCCTTGCGCGCGCACACGAGCGCCCAGTGGATCGTGAACGACGACGACACCAGGATGCAGGTGTTGACGAACGCCACGAGCTTCGGCAGCTCGTCGCCCCGCGCGGGCCAGTGGTCTCCGCTCACGACCCGGATGAAGAAGTAGGCCGTGAAGAAGGCCCCGAAGACCATCACCTCGCTGATGATGAAGAGCAGCATGCCGAGCAGCTGCGGCTCCACCCGCGAGGAGTGGTGGGCCTCGGGCGGCCCGTGGTGCTCTGCGGAGACCGAGGCGGCTTCCATGGAGATCAGGCGCTCGCCGTCGCGTGGGACTGGACGTGCTCGACCGGGATGTTGGCGGCCCCGCGGACGCGGTCGACGAGCTTGTCGGCCATCCACTTGGACTCGTCCTCGGGCAGCGTCGAGATCACCACGTCCGAGATCCGGAAGTACTCCACCGCGTTCATCGTCGCCGTGTAGGGATCGGGGTCGCCGATCATGCCGGCGGCGACGATCCCCGCGTCGTCGAGCGACGCGACGAGCTGCTCGAGCCGTGCCCGCGCCTCGCGCGTCGCGTTGCCGTCCTTGGAGTCCAGCGGCACGACCACGATGAAGCGGTGCGGCCCCTCCTCGGCGAGCTTGCGCAACTGGTCGCGCAGCTCGGCGCTGGCCGCCGTCTGGTTGGCGACGACGAGCGTGACGTCGAAGGGGAGGCCCTCGGCGGCGAGGTCGACCACCACGTGCTCGACGGGCAGGCCCGTGCCCTCGCGCAGCCGATCGATCAGGTCGCGCCGCAGCCAGCCGGAGGCCGAGGCGGGCAGGGTGGAGACCAGCAGCTCGTCGATGTGGCGCTCGCCGATCGCGTCGAGGGCGGCGTTGTAGGGATCGGCGTCGCCGACCTCGCCCGTGCCCTCGATGCCCTCGTCCCGCATGAACGCGAGCGCCAGATCCACCCGGACCTGCGCGCTGTCGCGGACCGCGTCGTCGTAGATGACGTTGCCGTGGCGAGGCCGGGTCTGCGGCACGACGACGTGGAAGTGCACGTCACCGCCGGTCTCGTCGCGGCGCCGCAGCACCGTGTCGAGCAGGTTCTTGCCGCCGATGGTCTCGTTGGCGAGGACGAGGATGTCGGTCACGCGCGTGCCTCCCGGGACGGATGACTGGATTTCGATTCCTCGGACGCCGGCGCGGTGAAGATGCCGTGCTGCGCGTCCGGGACGCCGTATTCGTAGGGGCCGCCCACGACGGTGGGCACCTTGTCGAAGTTGAAGATCGGCGGCGGCGAGGAGACCTGCCACTCCATCGTCAGCGACCGCCACGGGTTCGCGGGAGCCCGCGGCCCGCCGCGCCAGCTCGTGATCATGTTGTAGAGGAACACGAGCGTCGAGAGGCCGAGCACGAACGAGGCCAGCGAAATGAACAGGTTCCAGCCCGCGAACTGCTCCGGATAGTCCGACACGCGCCGCGGCATCCCCTCGACGCCGATCAGGTGCATCGGCGCGAAGGTGGCGTTGAAGGCGACGAAGGTCAGCCAGAAGTGCAGCTTGCCGAGCCGGTCGTCGAACATCCGCCCGGTCATCTTCGGGAACCAGTAGTAGACGCCGGCGAAGATCGTGAACAGCGATCCGCCGAAGAGCACGTAGTGGATGTGGGCGACGATGAAGTACGTGTCGCTCACGTGGATGTCCACCGGCACCATCGCGAGCATCACGCCCGAGATCCCGCCGAGCGAGAACATGCACAGGAAGCCGAGCGCGAAGAGCATGGGCGTGTCGAGGTGGATCACGCCCCGCCACAGCGTCGCCAGCCAGGAGAAGATCTTGATGCCCGTCGGCACGGCGATGATCGCCGTGGTGATCATCATCGGGACGCGGATCCAGCCCTGCATGCCCGAGACGAACATGTGGTGCGCCCAGACCGTGAAGCCGAGCAGCACGATGGCCAGCAGCGAGAAGGCCATCATCCGGTAGCCGAAGATCGGCTTGCGCGACTTCACCGAGAGGACCTCGGAGACGATCCCGAAGCCGGGCAGCATCATGATGTACACGGCCGGGTGCGAGTAGAACCAGAACACGTGCTGGTACATCAGGATGTCGCCGCCCTTCTCCGGCACGAAGAAGTTGAAGCCGAGCGCGTAGTCGAGCAGCACCAGGAACTGCGAGGCGGCGATGAACGGCGTCGCGATGACGACGAGCAGCGACGTCGAGAAGTTCGCCCACACGAGCAGCGGCATGCGCCAGAAGCTCATCCCGGGCGCACGCATGGTGATGATCGTGACCAGGAAGTTCAGCGCGGTCGCGATCGATGACGCGCCCGCGAACTGCACCCCGATCGTGAAGAACATCTGCCCGATCGGCGCGTCGGTCGAGAGCGGCGCGTAGGCCGTCCAGCCCGTGGCGAACGAGCCGCCGGGGGCGAGGAACGACGCGACCATCATCGTGCCGGCGATCGGCAGCATCCAGAACGACAGCGCGTTCAGGCGCGGGAAGGCCATGTCCGGCGCGCCGATCATCAGGGGCAGGACGTAGTTCGCCAGGCCCGCGAAGATCGGGATGATGAACAGGAAGATCATCAGCGACGCGTGGACGCTGAAGAGGCCGTTGTAGGCGCTGGCGTCGACGAACTGGCGGCCCGGCGCGGCGAGCTCGGCGCGGATGACCATCGCCAGCATGCCGCCGATCAACATGAAGATGAACGACGTGCAGACGTACTGGATGCCGATCACCTTGTGATCGGTGTTGACGCGCAGGTAGTCCCGCCAGGAGTGCGCGCCGTGGCTCGAGTGGTCCTCGGGACGCGTCTTGCGCCCTGCCGCCCAGTAGAACCAGTAGTCGAAGGCGCCGAGGCCGACGAGCCAGAACAGCGGCGCGGCGATCAGCGAGACGAGCAGGATGCCGTCCTGCGTCGCCGTCGTCACCTTGCCGTCGGCGGCGATCGGGAAGCCGTACAGCGCCCGCACGGCGATCACCAGCGCGGCTGCGAACAGCACCCCGAGGACGAGGAACAGCAGCGCGCGCACGTGTCCCGGTGAGCGGAAGCGGCTGCGTGAGCCTCCGGTCGGGGAGGGGCTGCGGTGGGACGACGCCGGTGAGTGCTGGGCGGTCGCGGTCACTTGGTCACCTCCTGGAGGTACTTCACGAGCGCGGAGAGCTGAGCGGGACTCAGGGACTGCGCGTAGTTCTGAGGCATGATCCCAGGCGTGTAGCCCTTCGCGATCACCGCGTTGGGCTGCTCGATCGACTGCTTGATGAACGCCGCGGACTTGCCCTTGAGCACCTGGTCGAGGTCAGGGCCGGTCGTCCCGTTGGTGCCGGCATCCGCCAGGGTGTGGCAGGAGCCGCAGGCCACGGGCTGGGCGGACGTCGTGAAGAGCGTCTTGGCGTCGACGCTCGCCTTCGCGCCGCCACCGCCACCGCCGCCGGTCGGAGCGGCGGCCTGGGCGCCGCTGCGCAGCTTGCCGAGCCAGGCGGTGAACTGCTGTGGCTGGACGACGTGCACGTCGGAGCGCATCGCCGCGTGGCCCAGGCCGCACAGCTCGGCGCAGACGACCGGGTAGGTGCCGATCCGGTTCGGCGTCGCCCGCACGTCGGTGTCGATCCCCCGCACGGCGTCCTTCTTGACGCGGAAGGCCGGGACCCAGAAGTCGTGCAGGACGTCCTTGGACTGGATCGTGAAGTGCACCGGGCGGTTGAGCGGGAGGTAGAGGTCGTGCGAGGCGAGCTCCTTGCCGCCGTCGCGGTAGAAGAAGGTCCACGCGAACTGCTCGCCGACGACCCGGACCTCCATCGTGTCGGCCTTGGCCTCCTCGATGTCGTGCAGGACGGCGTAGGCGTAGGAGCACAGGGCGACGAGCAGGATCGCCGGCAGGGCGGTCCAGACGATCTCCAGGCGCGTGTTGCCGTGGATCGGCGGCCCGTCGAGCAGCTCCTCGCCCGGCCGCATCCGCCAGCGGTAGACGCTGTAGAGCACGACGGTCGTCACGAGCACGAAGACCGGCACCGAGACGATCAGCAGGACGTCCCAGAGCGTGTCGATCGGCTTGGCCTGCTTGGCCGCCGAGACGGGGAACCAGTTGATCAGCAGCGCGAGGACGATCCCCAGCGCGGACGCGATGATGCCGATGGTGACGAGCCGTGCCACGTGCACGGGGGCATCCCGCGCGGACTGACGCTCGCCGTTCATCGGTCCCTCTCCTCAGAACCCATGGGGGCGGCATCCTATGTGACCAAGTCGACGAACTCCAACCCGGACCGTCGGGGTCCCTACCGGAGGCCCGGGGCGCTCGCGCTAGGCGCGGGCGGCGGCGCCGCCGAAGCGCGCCGAGCCGTACTCGGACGCCGGCTCGGAGCGCCCGAAGCGGGGAGCCGCGACGTTCGCGCCGGAGGCGCGGAAGTCCGACGGGGCGACGCCCTGGTAGCGCCGGAAGGCCTTCGCGAACTGCGCGGGCTGTCGGTAGCCGACCCGGTGCGCGACCTCGCGCACGGTGAGCGAGCGGGTGACCAGCATCTCGGCGGCCTTGCGCATGCGCACCTCGGTCAGGTGGTCGCGGAAGGTCGAGTTGCCGATCTCGGCGTACGCGCGCTGCAGCTGGCGTCGCGACGAGGCGACGCGCCGCGCGATGTCGTCGAGGGAGAGATCGAAGGCGAACTCGCGCTCGACGATGTCGTTGGCCTCGTGGAAGAGGCTCGTTCGGAGGCGGACGGTGGAAGCTCGTTGCGTCGGCACGTAAGTGGATACGCCGGGGAGGGTGACTGCGGATGACCTGGCGCCCCGCGATTGGTTCGAGGTGGCACCGAGCCACTCGGGTATTCCCGGTTCGACGACAATCGAATCACGGGCCGCCGCAGGTTTTAGTACGCTTGAGGCAATCGTTGCAAACCTGCGAACGGGAGTGGTGCGTCAGATGAAGGTGCGCGAAGGGATGAGCAAGGTGGTCCTCTCCGTCGGACCGGGGCACACGCTGCGCCAGGCGGCCACGCTGATGGCCAGCCGCCATGTCGGCGCCGCGGTCGTGGTGGACCCCGAGGGCGAGGGACCGGGCATCCTCACCGAGCGCGACATCCTCGAGTCGGTTGCGAAGGGTCAGGACCCCGACGGCGAGCGGGTCTCCGAGCACCTCACCGCCGACGTCGTCTCCTGCGACCCGGAGTGGTCGCTGGAGGAGGCCGCCTCGGCGATGGTGCGCGGCAACTTCCGGCACCTGCTCGTGGTCGACCGCGGCGAGATCACCGGGATCGTCTCGGTGCGCGACATCGTGCGGTGCTGGACCGACGACGGGGCGATCTGCGACGTCCCCGCCGCCGCGACGATGGCGCGGTAGTGCCCTAGCCGAGCCAGCGCGCGACGACCGCCAGGGCGTCGTCGCCGCCCTTGGCGTGCTCGCGAAGGATCAGCTCGGCCTGCGGCTGCGCCTGCAGCCGCGGGTCCAGGCCGGTCGAGAAGTCCGCAGCGATCCCGTCGGTGGCCAGCGCCACGGTGTCGCCGGCCGCCAGCTCGAGCGTCGAGGCGCGGAGCCCGCGCGGCAGCTGATGGCCGACGACGCCGCCGAGCACGAGCGGGCCGGCGTGGCGGCCGCCGCGACCGGCGTCGGCGCGCAGCAGCCGCGCCTCGACGTTGCCGACCCCGACCCAGCGCAGCCGCGGCGTCGGTCCCAGCTCGAACCACACGAGCGTCATGACCACCCCGCGGGTGCCGCGCAGCGCGGTGTGGCAGCGATCGAACAGCGCCTGCGGGCTCTCCGTGGGATGCGCCTCGAGGATCTCGGCGGCGACGGCCGCCGCGTCGGCTGCCGCGTCCCCGTGGCCGAGCCCGTCGACGAGCCCGACGAGCGCGCCGTCCGCGAGCGCGACGAGCACCGCGAGGTCCCCCGAGCGCTCCTCGCCCGCCATCGGCGCTCCTGCGGTCCCGACCTCGAGCGCCTGGGGCCAGGCGCGGCGCGTCACGTCCGCGACCACTTCACGAGCGTGACCGTGGTGCCCTGTCCGGGCTCGGAGTCCACCGCGAACTCGTCGACCAGCCGGCGCGCGCCCGGGAGGCCGAGGCCGAGCCCGCCGCCCGTGGTGTAGCCGTCCTGCATCGCCCGGTCGATGTCCTCGATGCCCGGGCCCCGGTCGGTGGCGACGACGCGGATCCCGCGCCGGCCCCTGCCGTCCTCGACGATCGAGACGGACACCTCGCCGCGGCGCGCGTAGGTCGTGATGTTGCGGGCGACCTCGGAGATCGCGGTCGCCAGCAGCGTCTGGTCGGTCGAGCTGAGCTCCAGCTCGGCCGCCAGCTCGCGTGCGCGCTGGCGGGCGGTGACCACGTCGGAGTCCGACTCGATGGCGATCACGGTCGCGCCCTCAGCCGGCACCGTCGCCGGGCTCCCTCCGGGCCTGCAGCAGCGCGAGGCCCTCCTCGAGGTCCAGGGCGGTCTGCACGTCCTCGAAGCTCATCCCCAGCTGCACCATGGCGAACGCGACCTCGGGCTGGATCCCCACGATCACCGTCGACGCGCCGCGCAGCCGGGTCATCATCGCGATGCCGCGCAGCGAGCGCGACACGAACGAGTCCATGACGTCGAGCGCCGTCACGTCGACGACGATCCCTCGCGAGCGATGGCGCGTGACCTGCTGCATGACGTCCTCTTGCAGGCGCAGGACGTCGGTGTCCGTCAGCGCGGCCTGGATCGTCGCGATCAGGAACGGACCCTGCTTGAGGATCGGGACGGTCACTCAGCGGCTCTCGTCCCCGGCGGCGGCGCCCTCGCCGAGCGAGACCTGGTAGCCGAGCAGCCGCTCGGCCTCCTCGATGCCGCCCTGCAGGTCGCCGATCGCGTTGACCTTGGAGAGGTCGACGCCGAGCGTGACGAGCGTCTGCGCGATCTCGGGGGAGAGGCCGGTGATGATCACGCTCGCGCCCATGAGCCGCGACGCGTCGACGGTCTGCACCAGGTGGTTGGCGACCGTGGAGTCGATCGTCGGGACACCCGTGATGTCGATGACCACCACGCGGGCGCGGTTGGCGCGGATCCCCCGCAGGAGCTGCTCGGTGAGCTGGCGGGCGCGCTGGCCGTCGAGGACGCCGATGATCGGGAGGATCAGCAGCCGCTCGCGGACCTGCAGGACCGGCGTGGAGAGCTCGCGGATCGCCTCCTGCTGCTGGCGGATGACGCGCTCGCGCTCCTGCACGAAGTTGATCGCCACCGTGTTGGTGATGCGGTTGGCGGCGGGCTCGTAGGCGTCGAGGACCTGGTTGAGGTAGTCGAAGTCCGTCTGGTACTTCTCGAACAGCGAGCGGTTGAGCACGTCGCGCAGCAGGAGCACGATGCCGAGGACCTCGTCGGTCTCGACGCCGCGGGGGATGATGCGCTCCGACAGGTTGCGCGCGTAGTCCTGCAGGGCCTCGACCGAGCCCGTCTCGAGCACCTCGACGTAGTTGTCGTACACCGACGTGGCCTCGGAGAAGATCTCCTCCTGGGTCAGCGCCGTCAGCAGCCCGGCCTCGCCGATGCGGCGGGCCCACTCCTGGCGCAGGCCCGTACGGTTCGCCCGTAGGTGGGCGACCAGCTCGCGCAGCAGGTCCGCGCTGGTCTCGTGGTGGCCGTCGGTGCTGTCGGTCTGCTCAGCCATCGTTCTCCTCCGTGGGGCTGGGAAGCATATGGGCCGCGTCGGGCTTCGGGGTGGGACCAAGGGCCAGGATCGCCACGTCGTCGCGCAGCTGACCCTCTGAGGCCTCGAGGACGGCGGCCTCGACGCGATCGGCGATCGCGTCGGGCGGCAGCCCGCCGCACGTCGCGAGCAGGTCGGTCAGCTGGCGCTGGCCGAAGACCTCGCGGCGGCGCCGGCGGACCTCGGTGACGCCGTCGGTGTAGAGCACGAGCACGTCCCCTTCGTCGAGGTGGACGCGCACGTCGGTGAGCTGCGGCTCGATGTCGGTGCCGAGCAGCGTGCCGAGCGCTCCGACGGGCTGGACCGTGCCGTCGGGATGCACGACGAGCGGGAGCGGATGGCCGCCGCACGCAAGCTCGAGGCTGATGCCGCCGCCGGAGGCGCGCAGGTGTGCGTAGGCGACGGTGAGGAAGCGGTCGCCGTTCTGCTCGTGCAGCGCGCGGTGCAGCAACCCGAGGACGCCGCTCGGCCGCGCCTCGTAGGCGGCCGCGGCGCGCAGCGTGTGACGGGCCAGCGCGGTGACCGCGGCGGCGTCCGGGCCCTTACCCTGGACGTCGCCGATCACGGCCGCCCAGCCGCCGCCGCGTGCGCGGAAGAGGTCGTAGAAGTCGCCGCCGAGCTCGACGCCCTCGCCGGCGGGCCGGAAGCGCACGGCGGCGGAGACGCCGGGCACGATCGGCAACGCGCCGGGCCGCAGCGAGCGCTGCAGCGTGTGGGCGATCGTGTGCTCGCGGTCGTAGAGCTGGGCGTTGGCGATCGCGACCGACGCGAGCTGGGCGAGCTGGGTGAGGATCGCCTCGTCGCGCGGGGTGAACTCGCGTCCGGCGTGGTCGATCGCCTCGAGCGTGCCGAGCGCGTGACCGCGCCCGGAGAGCCCGGTGAGGAGGATCTGCGGGTCGCCGATCCTCGCGGCGTCCTCGGGCGGCGAGGTCGCGGTGAGCGGCCGCAGGCGCGGGTCGGGCTCGTCGATGGTCACCGTCGCGCGGGCCGTGGCGAGGACCTCGCGCGCGGTGTCGGCGGTGTGCTGGAGGATCTCCTCGACGGTGAGCTGAGAGTTGATCTCCACCGACGCGTCGGCGAGCGCCCGCAGCTGGCGGACATGGGCATGCTCGAGCCGCGCGACCTCCTGCACCTCGTGGTAGCCGCGGTGGACGGACTCGAACAGCGACAGGCTCTCGCGCAGGAACTCGGCGCCGGCCTGGATGATCTCGGCGGGCTCGCCGCCGTCCTCGAACGCCCGGAGCAGCGCGGCGTGGTGGGCCTCCGCGACCGCGAGGACGCTGAGCTGGCTCGCCACCGCTTCGCGGCCGAGATCGTACGCGGCACCCAGCGAGCGCTCGTCGCGGTCGGCGAGGTAGCTCGAGAACGCCCGCGCGTAGCGCTCCGCGAGGGCGCCGGTCACTGCCTCGTGCTTGCCGGCGGCCACGGCCCTAGCTTATGCGGTTGTGGCGCATACGCGCCAGGGCGCTAGTGCTGGTCGTCGCCGTGTTCGAGCGGGAGATGCGAGATCTCCCTGCGCGTGTCGCCGATCCACTTGACGGCCGTCACCAGGAAGATGATCCCGCCGGCCACGACGAGGATCCAGTTCAGCGTGATCGAGACGATCGCGAGCGCGAGCCCGGCCGCGTTGATCAGCGGCAGGATGCTCGGCGCCGGCATGTGGATCTGCTCGCCGGCGGGCGCGACGCTCGTGTGCTCCTGGTCGCTCACTGGGTGTAGAGGTACGCGGCGAGGAAGGTCAGGCCGAACATCATGACCCCGATGATCCCCGCGATCAGGGCGGTCCGGATGTTCTGGCGCGCGAGGCGGCGGTCCATGGGCCGGGAGTCTACAAGTCGCGCCGGGTGGCGGGACGTCAGTTGGCCGGCGGGTCCGCGGAGGGCTCGGCGAACGTCAACGGCTCGCACTGAGGGGGGCCGGGGGCAGGGTGGCGGTCCGGGCGCGGTGAGCGCCGACGCGAGCAGCGCTGGGCGCGTTTCCGTTCTGTGGGAACGGAAAAGCGCCCAGCGCGATACGACCCGCGCGCGACGTCCGCGCTCGGGCCGAAAAGGTGCGCCGGGTGCACCGCCGCGCGACGCGGCGCGCGAAACGCGCCAGGTCACGCAGTACGCGCCGGCGTGGCCGCCGACCGCGCGCACACAGCCGGTCCGTCGCGCTCGGCGCGTTTCCGTTCACATGGAACGAAAAGGCGCCAAGCGCTCGCCCGAGGGGCCCGGACTCACTCCCTCGATGCGGGGTTGACGTTCACCCGCCCAAACGCCGCGCCGAGCGGCGGGGCCGTCGCCCTACACCCGCGCGTCGAGCACCATCGCCGCGAAGAGCAGCGCGAGGTACGCGAGCGAGAAGAGGTAGGTGCGCAGGGCCGCGGCGCGGTCGGCCTGGCGGTAGAGGTCGTAGGCG
>DATBDM010000154.1:0-3939 GCA_036269915.1 Solirubrobacteraceae bacterium
TCCGCGCTGTGCATGGACAAGGTGGTCTTCAAGGAGGTGCTCGCCGCCGCCGACGTGCCGCAGGTCGCCTACGCCGCGGTGCGCGAGGCGCGCTGGCGCGCCGAGCCCGATGCCGTCCGCCACGAGCTCGCCGCCCTCGGCACGCCGCTCTTCGTCAAGCCCGCGCGGCTCGGCTCCTCGGTCGGCATCGCCAAGGTGATCTCGGAGGCCGAGCTCGGCCCGGCGCTCGACGAGGCATTCGGCCACGACGCCCTGGTGATCGTCGAGGCGTTCTCCTCCGGCATCGAAGTCGAGTGCTCGGTGATGGGCCACGACGAGCCCGTCGCCTCGGTCCCTGGGCAGATCGTGCTCCTCGGCGGCCGCGACTGGTACGACTTCGAGGCCAAGTACGGTGATGGCGGGATGGAGCTGCGCGTGCCCGCGGACGTGCCGGACGCGGTGCGCGAGGACGTGCGGCGGCTGGCCGTCGACACGTTCCAGCGCGTCGGCTGCAGCGGCCTCGCCCGGGTCGACTTCTTCGTGCAGGACGGACGGGTGCTCGTCAACGAGCTCAACACGATGCCCGGCTTCACCGCCACGAGCGTGTTCCCGAAGCTGTGGGAGGCGAGCGGCGTCGCCGCCCCCGAGCTGTGCGACCGGCTGCTGGGCTTCGCGCTCGACCGTCGCCGCGCCGAGCGCGACGGTCACGCGTTCTAGCCGGCCCTACGCCTTCGGGGCCAGCAGCGCGATCTCGGAGATCTGCGCGTTGGTCTCGCCCGGCGCGAGCTTGGTGATCCAGACGAGGTAGTAGCGGTAGCTCGTGCTGCCCGTGGCGAGCTTGAAGTGCGTCTCCTTGGCCTTGACGAGCCCGCCGCCGACCTTCTTCCAGCCGCCGGTGATCGACGCCGGGACCGGCTTGCCGGCGGGCGCCGCGTAGATCGTGGCCTGCCAGCCCGGCTTGGGGGTCTGCAGCGTCATCTGCGTGGCGCGCACGCCGGGCCGCGCGTCGACGTAGAGCCCGACGCCGGGCGGAGCGGAGGTGTCGGCCTTGGTGATCGTCCCGCCGTCGTAGGACTCGGTGCTCCACGCGGTGCCGGGATCGCGATCGACGGCCAGGCGCGCGTCGGAGGAGTGCTCCGCGTCGTCGCCGAGCGGGTCGTAGGCGTGCGCGGAGGCGCGCCCGAGTGACACGACCTGGGTCCCGACCTCCGGCTTGATGCGCCCCGAGCCGGTGCCGCGCACCGTCCGGTCGGCGCCTGCCTTGACCAGCATGGCGATCACGCCGGCGCCGACCAGCACGACGACGAGGAAGACGACGAGCGGGATCGGGAAGCGCAGCCGCAACGGCAGCCGGCGCCGCGCCCGGACGGGGAGCGTGCGCAGCACGGCGGTCGCCTCGCCGGTCGAGGTGCCCGTGCGCGCGGTCTCGATCGCCAGAGCCTCCTCGAGGTCGGCGACCAGCGTGTCGACGTCCTGGTAGCGCCGGTCGAGGTCCTTCTCGGTCATGCGGTCGAGCACGGAGGCGAGCGTCGCGGAGACCTCGGGGCGCCGCCGCTGGATGTCCGGCAGGTCCTCGCGCACGTGCTTCATCGCGACCGACACCTGGTTCTCGCCCTGGAAAGGGACGGCGCCTGTGAGCATCTCGAAGAGCACGACGCCGAGCGAGTAGATGTCCGAGCGCCCGTCGACGTCGTGGCCGAGCGCCTGCTCGGGGGAGACGTAGTCGGTCGTGCCCAGCACGCGGCCGTCGGCGGTCAGCCCCTCGTCCTGCAGCGAGCGGGCGATGCCGAAGTCGGTGACCTTGGCCGACCCCTCGGCGTCGATGAGGACGTTCTGGGGCTTGATGTCGCGGTGGACGATGTCGTTGGCGTGCGCGCAGCCGAGCGCGCGGGCGATCTCGATCGAGTAGGCGACGGCCTCGTCGATCGGCAGCCGGCCCATGCGGCGGATGCGCGACTTGAGCGTCTCGCCCTCGACGTACTCGAGCACGATGTAGGGGCGCCCGTCCTCCTCGCCGGCGTCGATCACGCCGACGATGTGAGGGTGCCCGAGGCGGGCGACGGCCTTGGCCTCGCGGCGGAAGCGCTCGAGCTGGTCGGAGTCCGAGGCGATCTCGCGGTGCATGAGCTTGACCGCGACGGGGCGCTCGAGGGTGAGGTCGAACGCCTTGTAGACCGTCGACATCCCACCCGCCCCGATCTGGGCGTCGAGGCGGTAGCGGCCGCTGAGCTCCATGCCGACGAGCGTGCTCATGCTGTCCAGCACCTATTGTCGCTCATCCCGCCAAGTCCTACCCGGCGGGCTGGATCCTCATGGAGCCGGCTTGCGGCTATGACTCGACCGACCTCCCGGACCACGTCTGCCAGTCGCTCTCCGTGCGGCGCTCGGGCTCGTGCGCGCTCGACGAGGACGGCGGCGACCAGCCGCCGGGCCCCCAGGTGCCGCGGCGCGGCTCCTCGGCGCTCTTCGCCTCGTCGGACGGCGCCGGTCGATCGCTCGCCTCGGTCTCGGGATCGTCGGCCGGCCGGACCGGCTCGAGCGTCTCGCCGGCGCCGGGCTCGTCCTGGCGCTCGATCGCGTCCTCGATCTGCGCCTGCTCGGGGCTGCGTCCGTCGTAGGGCTCCGCCGCGGTCTCGAGCTCGGCCTCGGCCTGCTCCTGGCCCTCCGAGACGCCCTCGCCGGACTCCTCGAGCGGGCGCTCGGCCTCGGTGGCGGGCTCGTCCTCGGCCGGCCCGGCGTAGTCGGCGACGGTCCCGCCGATGCTCGCCGCCTCGGCGGCGGCAGCGGCCTCCTCGGACGCCTCGTCGACGGTCTCGGGCTCGAGCGCCTCGGGCACGGGGACGGCGGTGGCGGTGTTGGCCACGGGGCCGCCCGCGTCGTAGTTGGAGACGCCCGGTGCCGGGGCGGGCGCGGCCGCCTCCTCGCGCCGTGCGGCCGTGGGCGGCTGCGGGGGCGTGGAGGTCGACGAGCTGCCGGGCAACAGGGCGACCAGACGGTCGCGGCGGGTGATCAGGGCGGCGGCGAGCGCGGCGCCGCCGAGCAGCAGGAGAACGCGGCGTAGGGTCATGGGACGGGATGCTCCTCAGCAGTTCGACGTCGTTCGTTCGTTTCTAGCTTTGCGTACCCGACGGGTGCGGAGGGAACTCCGCCGCCTTGGGCAACTCCCCGGGCGCCTCCGCGGCGGCCAGGTTCTCCTCGCGGACGGCGGCGTAGATCTCCTCGCGGTACACGGGGATGGACCGCGGCGCCTCGATGCCGATGCGCACCGAGCCGCCGACGAGCTCCATGACGTGGACGACGATGTCGTCGCCGACCATGACCCGCTCGCCGGCCTTGCGCGTGATGATGAGCATGTTCTCGAGTCCTCCTTGGACAGGTGCGAGTCAGGTGGCGCGGCGCAGGCGGCGCCGCGCCCGTGAGCTCTACGCAGCCTGCCCGGCGAGGGCCCCGTCGAACAGCGGGGCGCGGACGGGCACGTCCGGAGCCTCGTTGATCATCTGGTAGCCGACGCCGTTCGCAACAAGGATCGGCGCGCGGAGGTTCGCCCTGAAGTCCGATAGCTCGGCGCCCGCGCGGACCGTGACCCAGACGTCGACCGCGGCGTCGCCCACGCGCTCGGTGTCCTCGTCGGAGAGGTCGACGACGTAGTCGGCGAAGAACTGCCACGGGTTGGTGACGGGGAGGGCGAGCTCGGGATCCTCGAGCGACTGCAGCCACGAGAACGAGGCGTCGTCGCTCGTGCGCAGCAGCACGTACGCGTGGCCGCCCAGGCCGATGAGGCCGGCGGGGAACTGGATCGCCTGGCTGGCGTCGAGCTCCAAGGAGCCGAAGCGCGAGCTCTCGACGGTGAGGGTGGACATGGGTGGGTGCTCCTTGGTGGGTCCGGATGGAGGGAGGCGGATGGGTGGGCGATCAGCGGAGGAAGTCCATGAGCGACGTCTGGACGATCGTCGCGCCGGA
>DATBDM010000155.1:0-11452 GCA_036269915.1 Solirubrobacteraceae bacterium
CCCGTCGGCGAGCAGGCGCTGCGAGAGCTGGTTGGTGTGGACGATGCCGCGGACGCGGTCGGCGTTGTCGTCCTCGGTGACGACGAGCCGGGTGTGGCCCGAGGAGACGCAGCGGCGCACGGCGGTCTCGACGTCCTCGGAGAGGTCGACGGTGACGACGGCCGGCGCGGGCGTCATCACCTGGCGCGCCTGCTGCTCGTGCAGGTGGAAGACGCCGGTGAGCATCCCCGCCTCGCCCGGGTCGAGCTTGCCGCCGGTGACCGACTCCTGGATCAGCACGCGCAGCTCCTCGGGCGACTCGGCGTCGTCGAGCTGGCCGGAGGTGCGCAGGCCGAGAAGCCGCAGGACGCCGTTGGTCGCCGCGTTGAGCGCCGCGACGAACGGGGCCACGCCGCGAGCGAAGAGGTACAGCGGCCGGGAGGTGACCCGCGCCATCGTCTCGGCCTTCTGGATCGCGTAGAGCTTCGGGACCTGCTCGCCGAAGACGATGTGCAGCGAGGTCGTGATCAGGTAGGCGAGCGCGAACGAGATCGCGTAGCGGACGTTGTGCGAGACGTTCTCGCCGATCACGTTCTCGAAGATCCGCCCCACCGCCGGCTCGCCGATGAAGCCGATGCCCAGCGAGGTCAGCGTGATCGCGACCTGGACCGCGCTCAGGTAGCGCGAGAGGTCGTCCATCAGCCGCACGGCGACGCTCGCGCCGCGCTTGCCCTCGTCGGCCATCGATTCGAGGTGCGCCTTGCGCGAGCGCACGAGGGCGAACTCCGCGGCGACGAAGAACGCGTTGAGGAGGATGAGGACCAGGACGGCCAGCAGCAGCAGCGCCGTGGTCATGGGCGGTCCCCGGGGCGCGCGGTGCGCGCGCCGTTACTTCGGGAGGAGTCGTCGTCGTTCATCTAGCGACGTGGCGAACGGTAGCAGCGGACCGGACGGACACCCGGTGGTGCTACCCGTCAGGCCGCGTCGTCGATCTGCCCCGCGAGGTCCAGGTCAGCCTGCGTGATCCCGCCCTCGGAGTGGGTGGACAGCGTGAAGCGCACGTGGTTCCAACCGTGCACGAGGATGTCCGGGTGGTGGTTGGCGGCCTCGGCCAGCTCGCCGGCCCGCACCGCGAGCGCCATCGCCGACGCGAAGTCCTCGCGCTTGAACTCGCGCGCGATCGCGTCGCCCTCGCGCGTCCACTCCGACCTCGCGAGCGCCGCGGCGATCTCGTCGTCGCTGAGCCGGCTCATATCCTGCACCGTGCCATGCGCATCGTCTCGCTCGTCCCGTCTGCCACCGAGCTGTTGTTCGCGCTCGGGCTCGGCGACGAGGTTACCGCCGTGACGCACGAGTGCGACTTCCCGCCACGGGCGCGCGAGCTGCCGAAGGTGACCCGCGACGTGATCGGCCCCGGGCTCTCCTCGGCGCAGATCGACCGCGCCGTGCGCGACCTCACCGAGCAGGGCCTGGCGATCTACGAGCTCGACGAGACGCTGCTCGAGCGCCTGCAACCCGACTTGATCGTCACCCAGGAGCTGTGCACCGTCTGCGCGGTCGCCTACGAGGACGTGACGAAGGTCGCGGAGCGCATCGAGTCGCACCCGAAGGTGATCTCGCTCGACCCGACGACGCTCGGGGAGGTCCTCGGCGACGTCCGCACCCTCGCCCAGGCCGCCGACGCCAAGGACGCCGGCGTCGACCTCGTGCAGGACGCCGCCAGGCGCATCGACCGCGTCCGGCTCGCCGTGCGCGACGCCGCGCCGGTCAGCGTGGCCGCGCTCGAGTGGCTCGACCCGGTCTTCACCGCCGGCCACTGGACGCCGCAGCTGATCGAGTACGCCGGCGGCGTCGACGTCCTCGGCCTCGCCGGCGAGCACTCCGAGCAGCGGACGTGGGAGGAGGTCGCCGCGGCCAGACCCGACGTCATCGTCGTGATGCCGTGCGGCTTCGACGCCGAGCGCGCCGCCGAGGATGCCTACGAGTACGCGGACGAGCTCGATGCGATCGGCGCCCGCCGGGTCGTGGCGGTGGACGCCGCCGCGTACTTCTCGCGCCCCGGCCCGCGACTGATCGACGGCCTCGAGCTGCTGGCCCACATCCTCCATCCCGACCTCGTTCCCGAGCCTCCGGAGGGCGCGGAGGCCGTCGAGATCGGCCTCTAGATCCCCAGACCGGAGCCGCCGGCGACGGCGAGCGCTCCGGCGACCGCGAGGACGGCGACCGCCGCGGAGACGCCGAGCCCGATCGCCTGCGGCAGTCGCCGGCGTGCGGTCTGGTCCATCGCGAGTGCGACGAGCCCGCCGCCGATGAAGCCGCCGATGTGGCCGCCGATCGAGATGTTGACCCCTGGGAAGAACGTGATCGCCAGGTTGATGAACAGGATCGGCAGCAGCCCGGAGGCCATGAGGTTGATCCCGCGGCTGCGGGCCATCACGATCGCGGCGCCGAGCAGCCCGAAGATCGCTCCGGACGCGCCCGCGGTGAGGGCGTTGGGCGACACGAGCAGCGCGCCGAACGAGCCCGCGAGCAGCGACGCGAAGTAGAGCGCGGCGAAGCGCACGTTCCCCACGGCCGGCTCGATCATCTGCCCGAGCCAGTAGAGCGCGTACATGTTCGTCAGCAGGTGGAAGATGCCGTAGTGCAGGAAGCCGCTGGTGAGCAGGCGCCAGACGTCGCCGTTGGCGACGTCGGGTCCGTCGAGCGCGAAGTCGCGGTACGCCCCGCTCCCCTGGCTCGCTCCGAAGTAGATGAGCACGTTGATCGCGATCAGCACGTAGGTGACCGTCGGGTTGGCATGCATCGAGCGCAGCGTGCGCACCGGCGTGCGGTCGCGCGAGCACTCGGGGCAGCGCATCCCGACGGGCGTCGCGGTCATGCAGTCCGGGCAGATCGCCCGCCCGCAGTTCGAGCAGGAGACCCCCGTCTCACGATCGGGGTGGCGGTAGCAGGTGGCCATCTCGCCGGCGAAGCTAGCAGCGCTTCCCTACGGCTGACTTAAGCCCTGCTCAGGACTGCATCTTGGCGGTCAGGACCGGCTGCGTGGTCGGCGCGGGGGAGCCGCCGGGCGGCTCGGTGTTGACCATGACCAGATCCATCTTCGCGGCCGAGGCCGGCACGGAGACGACGGCCGTCCCGTCCGAGCGGGGCACGAACAGCGACGACGTCGGCACGGCCTTGCCGTCGCGGGGCTTGAGCCAGACCTGGTAGACGCGGCCCTTGGGCGGCTGCGGCAGGTGGTCGGCCGCGAGCGTCGCGTGGCCGTCCTCGATCGTCAGCTGCGCGTGGGCGGCGCTGGCCGCGCCGGTGGCGGCGAGGTCGACCGTGCGGCTCGAGGGCTGCGTGACGACGTCGCCGACGACGAAGCCGATCGCGAGCGCGGCGGCGACGAAGGCGGGCACGGCCCAGCGGAAGCGACGGCGCTCGCGGCGCGCCGGCTCCGGCCGGTCGGCCTCGGGGCCGGCGGCGCGCAGCAACTCCGCCTCGCGTTTGACGTCGGCCATGATCCGGGCGCGCAGCTCGGCCGGCGCGCGGCGCGGCGGCACGGATGCGGGCAGCGCCGCGACGGCGGGCATCAGCTCGTCGACCTCGGCGCGGCAGGCGCTGCAGATGCCGAGGTGGGCCTCGTAGGCCTCGACCTCGTCGGCGGGCAACGCACCGAGCACGTACGCTCCGGCCGCGTCGGCCCACTGCTCGTGGCCCGGCGCCTCCCAGTCGCTCATAGCGTCACCGCCCCGGATCCGAGCTGGACGCGCAGCTTCTTGAGGCCGAGTCGCATCCGGCCCTTGACCGTCCCCACGGGCGTGTCGAGCATGTCCGCGATCTCCGTATGCGTGAACCCGCCGAAGTAGGCGAGCTCGATCACCTGCACCTGCTCGGAGGGCAGCACCTCCATCGCGCGGCGGACCGTGGCGGCCTCGTCGCGGCGGGCGACCTCGAGCTCGGTGTTCTCCGGAGCCTCGAGCTTCTCCGCCGCGTTCTCGTCGTCGACGCGCGGCCGGTCGCGGACCTTGCCGCGGCGCAGGGCGTCGATCGCGCGATGGTGGACGATCCCGAGGACCCACGTGCGCACGGATCCGCGGCTGCGGTCGAAGCGCGCGCCGGAGCGCCACACGGAGATGAACGCCTCCTGCGTGACGTCCTCGGCGGCGCCGCGGGTGCCGGTCATCCGGTAGGCGAGGGCGTAGGACGACCCGCTGTGGCGCTCGTAGAGCACCGCGAAGGCGTCGGGGTCGGCGCTGCGGACCAGCTGCATGAGGTCCTCGTCGGCCAGGGATGAGAGCTCGGGCTTGCCCATTCGAAGGGTTCTTCGTACGGGACGCCGCCGCGGATCAACGGCGCTCGCGCCAGTCCCGGTGGATCAGCCCGGCCGCACGTCGTCGAAGACGCGCAGGGCCTCGCGCCCGACGTCGCGCAGCGTGCGCTCGGCCAGGTCGAGGGGGCCGTGCGCGACCGCGCGACGGCGGTGGCGGCGGCGCTGGGTGCGCAGCAGGACGAGGCCGACCGCAGCGCCCGTGCCGACCAGGACGGCGGCGGCGGGGCGCAGCGCGGCGCGCGGCCAGTTGCGCGGGTCGCGCAGGGCGGCCGCCTCCCAGGACTCGAGCTCGTCGGCCGCGAGCTCGACGAGCTCGGACATGCGCAGCTCGAGGCGCAGCTCGAGCTCCTCCGGCGGCTCGACCGGGGTCAGCGCGAGGCGCAGGCGCGCCTCGAGGTCGCGGGCGAAGCCCTCGGGCTGCGTCATGCGCTCACCCTGCCGTTTCCTTGGCTCCCACGAGCCCCTCGAGCTGACGGATGGCGCGATGGATCAGCACCTTCGTGGCGCCGTCCGAGCGGCCGAGCGCGCGCGCGATCTCCTGGTTGTCCATCCCCAGCGCGAAGCGCATGATCAGCGCCTCCCGCCGGTCGTCCGGAAGCTCCTGCACGCAGGCGAGGATCCGCGTGAGGTCCTCGCGGTCCTCGACGATCGCTTCGGTCGTGTGCGCGGCCGACAGCTCCCCCGCGTCCTCGAGCGCGGTCTGCGGACGGCGCGAGCGGTCGCGGTAGTAGTTGGCCGCGAGGTTGTGCGCGATGCGGATCAGCCACGGGCGCAGCGGCCGGCCGTCGGACTCGCGCAGCGCGCGCTCGAAGTGCCGGTAGGCCTGCAGGAAGGTCTGCTCCGTGAGGTCCTCGGCGTCGTGGTGGTTGCCCACCCGGTAGTACGAGTACGAGTAGACGTCGCGCAGATGCGCCCGGTAGAGGGCCGAGAACTGCTCGTCCAGCCGCGCCTTGGCCGACGGGCCGGGACCATCCTGATCTGCGTCGGGCATCCGTCACGGGAGCCTACCCGCCAGCGCTCCTAGGCGGCCTTCGCGCCGCCGGACCTCGTCCGCGGCTTGGGAGCGGTCAGGGCGGCGGTCCAGCGCGCGGGCTCGACGCTGCCCTCGATCATGCCTGCAAGGCCGCCGAGCACCGGGGCCTCGACGCCGGCCGCGCGCACGCGCGCGGCGAGCAGCGGGACGCTCTCGACCGCCTCGGCGGTGTGGCCGAGCGCCGGGCCGATCTCGTCGGCGGCGACGCCCGCGGCGAGCAGCTCGCCCGCGCGGCGGTTGCGCGAGCCGCTGGCCAGCACGGTGGCGACGAGGTCGCCGGTGCCGGCGAGCCCGGCGAAGGTCTCCGGAGACGAGCCGGAGCGGCGGGCGAACGCGTCGATCTCGGCGAACACCTTGCCGGCGGCGGCGCCCGCGGCGTTCGGCCCGGCGCCGAACGCGGCGGCGGCGGCGAGCGCGGCGGCGTTCTTCGCGCAGCCGGCGAGCTCGACCCCGACGACGTCGGTGGAGGTGGCGACGTCGAAGCCCGCGGCGGCGAGCGCGTCGCCGACCTGGCGGGTGAAGCCCCGGTCGGTCGCGGCGACGACCAGCGAGGCGCCGTCCTGCAGCGCGGCGGCCGCGTGGGCGGGGCCGCCGATCGCGCCGACGGCCCACGCGCGCACGCGCTCGGAGACGTAGGCGGACGGCAGCGTCCCGAGCGGCGGGACGAGGCCCTTGGACATCACGAGCACGCCGGCGCGCGGCGGGATCGCGCCCGCGTGGGAGGCGACGGCGGCCGGCAGCGCAGCGGCGGGGACGCCGAAGCAGACGAGGTCGTGGCGGTAGAGCTCGAGCTCGGACGCGCGCAGCACGTTGACGCGCTCGGGCAACTCGACACCGGGCAGGTAGTGCGGGTTCTCGCGCGCCTCGGCGAGCAGCTCGGCCTGCTCGCGGGTGCGGCAGCCGAGGTCGACCTCGAGCCCGGCGCGGGCGAGCATGACGGCCACGGCCGTCCCCCACGAGCCGGCGCCGATGACCGCGGCGCGGCGGGCGGGCGGCAGGCCGCCGAGCCACTCCCACTGGAGCATCACGTGCGGCCAGATGCGATCGGTGACCGCGGCGGCGAGCTGCGGCGACGCGCTCTCGACGCGCGGGAAGGTCAGCGGGCGCCCGATGCGGATGCGCACCTTGTGCGGGCGGATCCGCCAGCCGGCGCGGATCGACTCGGTGCCGATCACCGCGACGGGCACCACGGGCGCGCCCGTCTCGAGCGCGAGGCGGCCGACGCCGCGCTTGGGGCGGCCCAGCGAGCCGGGCCGGATGCGCGTGCCCTCGGGGAAGATCAGGACGGCGTCGCCGCGGGCGAGGATGGCCTTCGCGGTGTCGATCATGTCCCGGTCGCCCGAGCCGCGATCGACGGGGAACGCGCCGAGCGAGTTCAGCCACCAGGCCATCAGCCGATGGCGGAAGAGCTCGCGCTTGGCGACGTAGTACATCGGCCGCCGCGCGATCGTCGCGATCACGAACGGATCGAGGAACGAGCGGTGGTTGGCGGCGAAGATCACGCCCCCTGTTGCCGGTACGTGTTCGCGACCGATCCGCGAGAGCCGGAAGTACAGGTGGAAGAAGGGCTGGAAGACCCCGCGGACCAGCCAGTAGACGAGCGGGTTGACGCCGCGCGAGCGCGCGCGCTCGTGGAGATGGGCGTGGTCGGACGAGGCCTCGGGCACATAAGGCGTACCCGGGGGTTGGACGCTCGTTACAGTCCCAAGCGCAATGGCCCTGCTCCGTACACGCACCCTCCGAGGCGCGCTCGCCGGCGGTCTCGCCGCGGGTGTCTGGGCGGCTCAGCAGCCGCTCGACAAGCGCGTCTTCGGAGTCGACTACGACGACGCGGAACTGCTCGGCCGTTTCGTCGCTCCCGGCCGCGCCGGCTATGCCGCGGGCCTCGCCCTGCACGTCACCAACGGCGCGCTGTTCGGCGCGCTCTACGCCGGCGTGCGCCCCGCGCTGCCGGTGCCCGCCGCCCTGCGCGGCCCGCTCGCCGGGCTGGCCGAGCACCTCGCGAGCTGGCCGGTCACGGCGCTGCTTCCGCGCGTGCCCGCGTTCGAGCCGCTGCCGACCCTGTGGGGGTCCTGGCCGGCGTTCGCCCAGGCGACCTGGCGCCACCTGCTGTTCGGCACCGTGCTCGGCGAGCTCGAGCGCCGGCTCAACCCGCCGGAGCCCGAGGCCGAGCTCATGACCCCCGCCACCGCGCAGACGAACGGGCACGGCAAGGCCGAGCACATGGCCTCGACGCCGCTCGCGCCCTGAGCGCGCGCGTCCTCGTCACCGGCGCGTCGGGCTTCGCCGGCCGCCACCTCGTCGCGGCGTGCGTCCGGGCCGGCGACACCGTCGCCGTCGCCTCGCGCCGCGACGGCGTCGACCTGCTGGATCCCGAGGCCGCGCGCGCGGCGATCGCGGACGCGGAGCCCGACGTCGTCTACCACCTCGCGGCGCGCGCCCACGTCGGCGCGTCGTGGAAGGACCCCGAGGGGACGCTGCGCGACAACCTCGCGCTGACGCGCAACGTCCTCGACGCCGTCCGCGCCGAGACGCCCGGCGCCGTCGTCGTCGCGGTCTCCTCCAGCGAGGTCTACGGCCCACCGCGGTCGCTGCCGCTGCGCGAGGACGCCGAGCTGCGCCCGCAGTCGCCCTACGCGGTCTCCAAGGCGGCGAGCGACCTCCTCGCCGGCTTCTACGCCGACGCGCACGGCCTGCGCGTGATCCGTGCGCGCGCGTTCAACCACGCCGGTCCCGGCCAGGAGCCGACCTACGCGATCGCCTCCTTCGCCCGCCAGGCCGCCGGCGCGCTGGAGGCGGGCGCGCCGACCCTGAAGCTCGTCACCGGCCGCGCCGACACGCGCCGCGACTACACGGACGTGCGCGACGTCGTCGTCGCCTACCGCCTGCTCGCCGAGCGCGCCCGGCCGGGGATCTACAACGTGGCCTCGGGCGTCAGCCACTCCGCCGCCGAGCTGATCGCGGCGCTCGCCGAGATCGCGGGGCTCCCGCTCGAGCACGCGGTCGACCCGGCACTCGTGCGTCCGAACGAGGTGATGGAGCTGCGCGGCGACGCCGGTCGGCTGCGCGTGGCGACCGGGTGGGCGCCGGTCATCCCGATCGAGCGGACGCTCGGCGACGCCGTCGCCGACTGGCGCGAGCGCATCCGCGCCGGCGCGGCCGGCGACCGGGCGCACGAGTAGCTACAGGCGGCGCAGGACCGCGGCGAACTGCAGGGCGACGACGCGCGCGCGGTCGATCTCGCCGGAGGTGAAGGCCTGCGCCTGCGTGCGGTAGACCTCGAGCAGACCGGGCTCCTCGTTGCCCAGCCCGACCGGGACCATCAGCATCGCACCGTGCCCGAGGCGCTCGAGCTCGGCGACCTCGGCCGGGTCTGACTCCGGGTCGCCGACCACGATCTGGCCCGGGCGGCCGTCGTCGAGCAGCTGCTTGGTGGCCGGGAAGTCGTGGAGGCTCCAGCGGCTCCCGGGCGCCTCGGTGAGGTGCTGGGAGAGCAGCTCGAGGTCGCCCCCGACCCGCCGGAGCAGGCCGGCCTCGTCCGCGTCGAGCAGCCGCGCGGCACGGCGGCCGGCGGCGCCGAGGCCGCTGCGGTCGTCGAGCCTGGCGAGGAAGCCGGCGAGCTCGGCGAGGTCGCGGGCCCAGGTGCCGGGGCCCGACGTCGCGTCGCCGGCGATGCGCACGCCGTGGCGAACCGGGGAGCTCGTCGCGGCTGCGGCGCCGGGGAGCAGCTCCGGCCAGGCCATCGCGGGACGCGCGAGCGCGTAGCCCTGGGCGTAGGTGGCGTCGACGCGGGCGAGCGCACGCAGGTCGTCGAGGTTCTCGATCCCCTCCCCGCAGACCGCGGCGCCGGTGTCGGCGGCGAAGGACGCGAGCGCCTCGATGAGCGCGAGCCGGGACGGGTCGGCGTGGGCGCCGTCGACGAGCGAGCGGTCGAGCTTGAGGATGTCGGGCGCGACGCGGATCAGCTGCTGCAGGCCGGCGTAGCCCGCGCCGGCGTCGTCGAGCGCCACGCGCGCGCCGCGGGCGCGCAGCTCGTCGAGCACGTCGTCGAGCAGGTCCTCGGCGGCGAACAGCTCGTGCTCGGTCAGCTCGATCACGCACTCGGAGAGGTCCTGGGGCAGCGCGGCCTGCACCACCGGGGTGAGCAACGCGACCGGCGACACGTTGAGCGACAGGAAGGTGCCGGCCGGGCGGTTCGGGACGGCGAGCGCGGCGTTCAGCGCGGCCGCCTCGAGCTCGGCGCCGAGCCCGACGCGGTGGGCCTGCCCGAACCACTGGTCCGGGCGCCGGTCGCCGGGGATGCGGGCGAGCGCCTCATACCCGCCGATGCGGCCGGTGGCCAGCTCGAGCAGCGGCTGGAAGACGGGCTTGATCGTCTCGGGGCGGCGCAGCAGCGCCTCGATCTCGCGGCGCTCGTCGCTCGCGGACGGTCGCAGGGCCAGGCCGGCGGCGTACCGGCGTGTCTGGCGGCGGCCGCCGTGCTTGGCCGCATACAGCGCGGCGTCGGCGCGCTCGAGCAGCTCGGCGGCGTCGTCGGCGTCCTCGGGACAGGTCGCGACCCCGGCCGACGCCTCGAGCGGGCGCCCGTGGACGCGCACGTCGCCGAGCGCCATGCGGGCGCGCTCGGCGGTCTCGACGGCGGCAGGGCCGTCGACGCCGGGCAGCACGAGCAGGAACTCCTCGCCGCCGAGCCGGCCGACGGCGTCGCCCTCGCGGACGGCCTGGCGCAGGCGGGCGGCCGCAGCGGCCAGCGCCTTGTCTCCCTCGGCATGGCCGTGGGAGTCGTTGATCAGCTTGAAGTGGTCGAGGTCGAGCACCACGAGCGACACGCCGCGCCCGGCCTCGCGGGCCTGCTCGACCTCACGCCGGACCCGCTCCTGAGAGCCGCGGTGGTTGAGCAGGCCGGTGAGCCCGTCGGTGGCGACCTGCTCGCGCAGCGAGTCGCGCTGGCGGGCCGAGTCGTACGCGAGCGCGGCCATCGTCGCGAAGCGCTCGACGAGCGCGACCTCGCCATCGGTGAACGCGACGTCGTCGCCGGCGCGGTAGACGTTCAGCGTGCCGACGACGCGGTCGTGCACCAGCAGCGGCACGCAGACGAACGCCTCGGCCTCCTCGTCGGTGCCGGGCACGGTCGTGCAGATCGGGTCGAGCAGCGTGTTGCGGACGTTGCGGGTCCGGCGGTTGCGGACGACCCAGCCGGTGACGCCGTTGCTGACGTCGTGGTGGTCGGCCATGATCTCCTCGACCCAGTTGCCGACGGCGAACACGGGTCGCAGGTGCAGACCGCCCGGCTCCATCTCGTAGACGGTCAGGTCGTCGTAGGGCAGCAGGCCGCGCAGATGCTCGACGATCCGGCCCAGCGTCTCGCGCAGCGAGTCGGCCGCCAGGATCCGGGCAGCCGCATCCAGCAGCGCGTCGAGCGCCGACGATCCGGGCTGCGCCGCAGGGCCGGTGATCACAGTCGTCTCATCGGCCCGGGGATGGCCCGGCTTGACCGGAGAGGTCGCAGGCACCGCGGTACTGCGACGGCATCTGCAGGTAGGCATGCGTCGCCTGCCAGGCGGCGAGCCTCCGCGCCACCTCGGGAGCGACCCGCAGCTGCTGCGCGGTCCAGGCCATCGTCTGCAGCGAGTGGCACTCCGCCGCCGCCTCGTCGGCGTATCCGGCGAGGTGGAAGGACTCGTGCGTGAGGACGTCGATCGCGACCGCGAGGTCGTCCTCGGCCTTGCCGCAGTCTCCCGCGCGCGCGACGCACGCGAGCACCCCGGCGCGACGGCCCTCCGCGAGCGCGTCGAGCTCCGCGCACGGGAACGCGCGCAGCTTCGTCTCGTCGGCGGGACGCCCCTGGGCGTCGAACTGCACCGTCCCCTCGACGATGTCGTAGCGCAGCGCGCGGCCGATCATGCCCGGGCAGTGCACGGTGACGTGGCGCCCGGCGATCTGCGAGGCGATCGCCCCGAGCCGGTGCTCGTTGACCACCCGGCCGTGCCACTGCACGAGCCACGCGAGCGGGCCGCCGATGACGATCGCCGCGACGATCCCGCGCACCCACAGCGGGGTTCTCGGGGCGCGGGTGCGGGCGGGCGGCACACGCCTCTATCGGCACGAGGACTCGACCTCCGGAT